>JBCCPW010000079.1:0-10580 GCA_039024735.1 Bacteroidota bacterium | reverse complement strand
TACGCGCTGATCCAGACCATCTCTGATGATCCCCAGGTCGGGCCGGGGTCCGCCTACACCCCGCGCGTGGGCGACGTGCTCGAAGGCCCCGTGCGCGAGGGCGAGTCCATCTTCCGGTTCTTCCCCCCCGAGGCCACCAACGACGCGTGGACGGACGGCCGCGAGCTGCCGCTCGATGTCCTCGCGACGGGGCTCGGCCTCTCCGAGGCGCGTGCGCGGCTGGACGAGCGGTGCGTCGTGGAGGGAGACGACCTCCCGCGCCTCCCCGGCGCCGAGATCGACGGGTGATACGGGTTCTGCGTCCTGATGTCGGGATGTTCCCCGCGGAAAACGACGGACGACGGACCACGGGCGTACGGTGTGGTCTGTCGTCCGTGGTCTGTGGTCTCCGCCACACAGAGACCGAACGGCATGCGGACATCAGAGCCACACAACGGTATGATCCCGCCTCGGTGCCTCCCCTGCCCCACCGAGGCGGAAGGCCCGTCGCTCACCCGCTCACGAGCGCCTTGAGCACGAAGAACACGTTCTCCTTCCGCTCCCGGAGGCGACGCGAGAAGTACGGCACCCACTCCGTCCCGTAGGGGACGTACGTCCGCATCCGGTAGCCTTGGCGCACGAGGTCCTTCTGCGTCTCGTCGCGGAGGCCGTAGAGCATCTGGAACTCGAACGCCTCGGTGGCGATGCCGTCCTGCGCCGTGAGCGCCTTCGTCGCTTCGATGAGTTGATCGTCGTGCGTCGCGATGCCGGGGTAGCGGGCCTCCGTCAGGAGCGTTCTCGCGTGCACCATGTACGCCTCGCGGATGTCGGGCATCCGCTGGAGGGCCAACTCGGGGGGCTCCTTGTACGCGCCCTTGCAGAGCCGGACGCGGGCGTTCAACTCCGCCATTCGCGCGATGTCACCGCCGGTTCGCTTGAGGTACGCCTGGAGCACGGTGCCCACGTGGTCCGGGTAGTCCGGGTAGACGCGTTCGAAGAGATCGAGCGTGGAGGGCGTGAGGTCCGTGCCCTCCATGTCGAGGCGGACGAAGAGGTCCGCCTCGGTGGCGCGGTCGAGGAGGGCGCGAAGGTTGGCCTCGCACACGCCCGGGTCGATGACCTGCCCAATCATCGAGAGCTTGATGGAGATGCCGACCGCCTCGGGTGGGTCGCCGCGTCCATCGCGGAAGGCCGCCAGCCGCTCCACGAGCACGCTGTACGCCTCCGCGAAGCCTTCGGCCCGGGGGCGCTCGTGGACGTGTTCGCCGAGGAGATCCAGGGTGACGAACCGGCCGGTGTCGAGGATGGGCGGTAGGGCCGCGAGCGCGGCGTCGAGGGTTTCGCCTGCCACGAACCGGCGGGCGAACGCGAAGGGCAGCTTCATGATGAGGAGGGCACAGCCGCCCCGTGCGGTCCCGGTGCGTCCACGGACTCACCGAGGCGGAACGGCCCGGCAGAGAGCCGAAGCTACGCGAGGGCTCCGGCGATGGCGCTGAACGATGGAACGATATATGCCCGGACCTTCGGAGCCCCTGCATGCTGGCGTTTTCGGCGCTCAGCACTACGTTTCGTGCCCCCATCCGCTACGTCTTCGCCATCCCTCCCGCATTCGCACCTCGATGCGTTTCTCCCGGATGCGCTTTCGCTCACCGAGAGGCGGCGCGGTCGGATCCTCGTCGGCGCGTCCCTGCTCGCCGTCATGGTCTATGCGGTTGGGATGGCCCTCATGCTCCAGCCGGATGGCATTGAGGGAGAGGCCGTCACAGGAGCCGCTGCCCTCGTGACGCTGGCTGCGCTCTGGGGCCTCCGGAAAGACCTGTGGACCATCGATCGCGCGGCATGGATCGTCTTCCCGGTCAGCACGCTGACCCTTGTGGGCGTCTCGTGGATGGACCTGGGGGTGATCGCGCCTCAACTCATCTGGCTGGGCGTCGTCCCGACGATCGCGGCGCTCGCGGGTGGACGGTCCCTCGCGGTGGCTTGTGCAGCAATCGCCGCCGTTGGTGTCGGCGCGATGTGGGTGCGCGGGCTGTACGTGCCCTTTCCCCTGCTCACGTCCGCCGAGGCGGTGGCCTTCATCGCGACGATCTGTCTTTGCGCAGCGGCTGCGGTGGGCGCGTGGTTGGGGTGGCTCCACGAGGGCGCGGCCGACGCGGCACTGGCCGAGCAACACGCCCGCCTGACCGAACTGACAGCGGCTCTGCGCTCCAGCGAGGCGCGCTACCGCACGGCCATCGAGAACATGCCCGTCGGGGTGTTCCAGACCTCCATCGATGGAGAGTTCCAGCTGGCCAATCCGGCGCTCGCCCGGATCTTTGGCTACTCCTCCCTTCGGGCGTTTCGCGAGGCGGGCCGTCTCGCGGATGACTTCTACGCGGGCCCCACAGGACGACAGCGCCATCTGGACCGGCTGGCAGAGCACGGCTCGGCGATCTCGGAGTTGGACGCCGTGGATGCTGCCGGGCGTCCCCTCCGGCTTCGCGTTCATGCCCGGGCGCGGCGCGGTGGAGGCGGCTCGCTCATCGGCGTGGAGGGGACCATCGAGGACATCACGGCCCGGTACCAGGTGACGCGCACGCTCGAAGCCCGCGAGGCTCGGTTCCGTGCCCTCGTTCAGCACACGTCCGATGTGGTGTGTGTGCTCGACCGGGACTCCCGCGTGACCTACGCGAGCCCCTCGATCCAGACCACGCTCGGTGTCAAGCCCGATGCGGCGCTCGGTGTCCCGATCTTCGATCTCCTCCATCCCGAGGACGTCGCCCGGGCGCGCGCGCTCTTCCAAGAGCCTGAGAACGGCGACGACGAAACCATCGAGTTCCGGCTTCGCCACGCGAACGGGCACTATCTCTTCACCGAGGCGATTGCTACGTCTCTGTTCGACGATCCGGCCGTCGAAGGTCTCGTCGTGACCTTCCGCGAGATCACGGATCGGAAGCGCGCCGAGGCGGTCCTCATCCATGCCAAGGAGCAGGCCGAAGAGGTCGCCCGGCTCAAGAGTTCGTTCCTCGCGAACATGAGCCACGAGATCCGAACGCCGCTCACCGGCATCCTCGGCTTCGCCGATATCCTGGCCGACGAGGTGACGGATCCCGAGCAGAAGGAGTTCGTGGACCTGATCCTCCAGAGTGGCAAGCGGCTCCTCGACACGCTCAATTCCGTCCTAGACCTCGCCCGATTGGACGCGGGCCGGATGGAACTCACCTCGGAGCCGGTTCTCCTCGCCGACGCCGCGCGGGAGACGGCCCGGCTCCTCGCTCCCCTCGCGGACGACAAGGACCTCGTGCTCACAGCCGACATCGAGGACGAGGCCGCTCGGGCCGAGGTGGACCTGGGCGCGCTCAACCGGATCCTGACCAACCTCGTCGGCAACGCGATCAAGTTCACGAAGGAGGGCTCCATCACCATCGGCGTGCGGGGGTCAAAGTCCAACGTCATGATTGACGTGCGCGACACGGGCGTCGGGATCGATGCGGAGTTCCTTCCCAACCTGTTCGAAGAGTTCCGGCAGGAGTCCTCGGGATCGAGGCGGTCGCACGAGGGATCCGGGCTGGGTCTCGCCATCACGCGCCAACTCGCGGAGCGCATGGAGGGAACGGTGTCCGTGGAGAGCGAGAAGGGGGTCGGGAGCACGTTCACGGTCACGTTCCCGCGTGCCAACGTGGCCCCGCTCCCAGACGAACTCAGACAGGCTCGCGTCCTCGTCGTGGACGACAACGAGCAGACGCGCGCGATGGCCTCGCGGATGCTGGAGACGGCCTACCGGGTGGACACGGCCTTCGACATGGTCAGCACGGAGGCCGCGGCAGCCACGGCGGCTCAGGCGAACGATCCGTTCGACGTGATCCTGCTGGATATCAACCTCGGCACGATGGACACGGGAGAAGACGTGATGCGGCGGCTTCGCGAGATGCCTCCGTACGACGCTCGCTCCATCATTGCCTTCACGGCCTATGCCCTCCCTGGCGACCGCGAGCGGTTCCTCTCGGAGGGCTTCGACGGGTACTTCGCGAAGCCTTTCACGCGGGACACGCTCCTGAGTGCCGTCGCTGACGCGATGGGTTCGGCTCCGCCGCCGCCGCCTCCCCCGGTCTCGTCCGCGTTCGTTGTGCGGAACACGCCGGAGCCGCGCTCCGATCCGGGCGCTCGCATCGTGCTCGTGCCGGGGTCGTTCATCGAGTAGAGCCGCCTCGGTGGGAGGGGGACCGCCTCGGTGGTGGGTTGCCCTCGTTGGGGCCAGAGAAGGAAGTGGCGTGACACGTGATGCGTGAGGGAGCGGGGTAGAGCGTCATACCGTTTCATGGTTTGATGTCCGCCTGCCGTTCGGTCTCCACATGTGGCGGAGACCACAGACCACGGACGACAGACCACCCTGTACCCGTCGTCTGTGGTCCGTCGTCCTCTGGGGCAGAGCATTGGCACCGAGGCGGGACGGCTGGCACCCAGGCGGTGTGGTATCGTGCGCGCTCTCGCCTCGTGTCTATGTCGCCCGACCTTCTCGCTCTCCTCCTCGGTGTGGGGGCCCTCGCAGGGTTCATCGCGGGGCTGGTGGGAGTTGGCGGGGGGATCCTGTTCACGCCGGTCCTGCTGTTCACCTTCCGAGGGCTCGGCATCGAGGACCCGGTGCTGACGCCGCTCACGCTGGGCTCGGGGCTTCTCTGCACGTTCGCGGCGAGCGCGAGCGGGGCGGCGGCGCAGGCCCGAAAGGGCGCCATCGACTGGCGGACGGCGCTCACGGCGGGCAGCATCGCGGCGGTGGCGGTGGTGCTGGTGACGACGTTCGTGACGACGCAGCCGTGGTACTCGCGGCGGGTGTTCCAGGTGGTGCTCGGGTCGGCCCTGGTGCTCGTCGTGATCCGGATGCTCACGAAGAAAGACCAGCAAGGCAGTTCGCTCTCGGCCGAGGGCGCTCGGCGGGGCTGGGGAGCCCTCTTCGCGACAGGTGCGGCGGCGGGCAGCATCGCGAGCGCTGCGGGCATCGGCGGCGGGGTGGTGCTGGTGCCCGCGTTCAACGGGCCGGTCCGGCTTCCCCTCAAGCTGGCCGCCGGGACGTCGACGGCGGCCATCGCGCTGATCACGCTCGTCGGGGTGGGGTCCTATCTCGTGCGAGGGATGGGGGCGCCTGTTCCCGAAGGGGCGCTCGGGTACGTCCACGTGCCGTATGCGCTGGCGCTGGCGCTGCCCGCCGTGGTGACGGCGCGGCTGGGCGTGAGCACGGCGCACCGGGTGGACGTGAAGTGGGTGCGGTGGGCGTTCGCGGCGTTCGCGGCTGTGGTGGCCGTGCGGTTGCTCTGGAATGCGTTGGCGTGAGTCTGCTCGGGCGGCGTGTCGCGAGGTCGGGTGGCCGCTCGGCATCCCGGCCGTGCTGGCAGGTGCGTGGCTCCTCGCGATGCCCGTCTACCTCGCGACGATCTTCTACGCTCACGCCCTCGCTCACCCCGAGGTCTTCGTGTACGACTACGCGTTCTTCCGCTTCGCGGCGGAGCGATTCGCGCACACCCCCCTCGCGCTCTACGCCGATCCGGAGTACCTCTACCCGCCGCCTGCTGTCCTCGCGTTTCTCCCTGCGACCTGGACCTCGCAGCCGGTCGGCTACATCGCCTCGGGACCGCTGATCGCCGGTGGGCTGGGGGTGGCGTACCTGTGGGCGGTGCGGTTGTGGGAAGAAACCGACGGGACCGCCTCGGTGCCCGCCTCGGTGCCGGGGCAGTCCGTACCGAGGCGGACGCTCTCGCCCGCCGTTCGCGCCGCGTTGCTGATCGTCGCGCTGGGCTCCGGGCCGACGTTTCAGACCCTCAAGTACGCGCAGGTCAACGGGTGGATGCTGCTCTCCGCGCTCGCGTTTGTGCACCTCGTGCAGCGCGGCCGACCGGGCTGGGGCGCTCTCGCGCTCATCGGTGGTTTCTGGCTCAAGCTGTTGCCGCTCGCGTTGCTCCCGCTCGGCCTCGGGCGGCGGTGGCCGCGTCTCGCGATGGGCGCGCTGGCGGGGCTCGTGGCGCTGCCCCTGGTTCTGCTGCCCGTCGTGCCGTGGGAGCTGTACCGAGAGTACGCGCTGGAGCGGCTGCCCGCGATCTCGGGAATGACCGACCTCGGGGCGTTGAGCGGCTCGCTCCAGGCCAGCCTGACCCGCCTCGAGTACCCCATCGAGGTCATCATCCGGGGCGGCATGGTGGAGGCCTCGCCGCTGGCGCGGGTCGCGGGCGCGATGGTCGGGGCGGGGGTGCTCGGGGTGACCACCCTGGCCGCCTGGACGCGTCGGATCGGGACGGTCCGGGCGGGATTCGTGGTGCTGGCGGTGCTACCCGTTGCGATCCCGCTCGGGTGGGAGCACACCTACGTGCTGGCTCTCCCGCTGCTGCTCGTTGCCCTCGCCGAGGCGGGGGACCGGCCGGTCGCCGTACGGGGCCTCGTGATGCTCGCGGCGTTGGCCTTCTTCGCGCAGCGGCTCCCTCCCCCTCAGACGGCGGCCCTCGTGGACGCATTGCCCCGCGCTGTGCTCGATCTCTACGCCGCCCGGCTGTGGCTCGCGACGCTCGGCCTGATCGGTCTTGGCCTCGCGCCTGCCCTTCGTTCGCCCCGCCTCGGCACCGAGGCGGCCCTGCGCCCGAGCCCTGGCGCCTCGTCGGTACCCGGGCTCAGGAGCAGGATCCACGGTGCGGACTAGTCGTTCGGGTTGTCCACCATGAACGTCACCTTGCAGTGCACGCGGAAGCGCCCCCCCGTCTCGTCGGCCTCGCCCGGCTCGTAGATGAAGTCCTGGACGTAGACGCTCTTGACGTTGCGGACAGTCGCGGCGACCTCGGAGTAGGCGCTCTTGACGGCGTCGTCGAAGCTGGTGTTGGAGGCGGAAGAGACCTCGATGATTTTGGCGATGGCCATGCGAAGTAGACTGGCTGGTGAAAGGGGTTCCGAGACAACGCCAGAGGGAGGCCCTGGGGTCCGGCGAGGCCCCGCGAAGGCGTTCTTCGCGTGGATGCTGTCTCATGGCGAGCAGGCAGATCGTCGGCTCTACGGTGCTCGAAAGCGCGATCTCCTGGGCCGTCTGACCGGAACGGTGGTCGAGATTGGCGCAGGGGCCGGTCCGAATGCCCGCTACCTCGCACCGGGCACGCGATGGATCGCAGTGGAGCCCAACGTTCACTTCCACCGTCACCTCCGCCGCGCCGCCGAGGCGCGTGGTCTCGAACTGGAGATCATCGGCACCGTGGCCGAGCGGCTCCCGCTGGAGGACGCCTCCACCGAGGCGGTCCTCTGCACGCTCGTCCTGTGCTCGGTGGATGATGTCGCGGGGACTCTCGCGGAGATTCGCCGCGTGCTCAAGCCGGGGGGGCAGTTCGTGTTCATCGAGCACGTCGCGGCCGAGGCGGGCTCCGGGCTCCGTCGCCTCCAGCGATGGATGCGCGGCCCGTGGGGCCTGGTGGCCGATGGCTGTTGCCCAGACCGCGAGACGTTGGCCGCCATCCAAGCCGCCGGGTTCGCGAGCGTCGAGGCGGAGCAGTTCCGGCTTCGAGCGGGGCTGGTGGCTCCGCACATCGCGGGCATCGCCGTGCGCTGACCCGGTTCCGCCTCGGTGATCCACGCAGGAACCGAGGCGGTCCAACCGGATCCACAGGGCCTTCTGGGCGTGACTCCTCCTCCGCCCGCCCGTCTATCTTTCTCGCCTCTCGGGCGCGGTGCCCGGCTTCCACCCCACCCCCTCGTGCGTCCGACCCTCCTCTCCGTGCGCCTGCGCGCGTTCCTCCTGCTCCTCGCCCTCCTGCCCGTCGCCGCGTGCGACATGACGGAGGAGCCTCCGATTAGCGACCTGCGGATCGTGGGGGGCGTTTCGTTCGAGCGCCTCTTCGCGGACCCCACGGCTACCGAGATCCAGGCCGTTCGGGACGATTGGGCCTCGCGCACCACGAGCGCGACCGATGCGCAGATCGTCGCGTCTGCAGCGTTCGATGGAGCCACGGTCCACGTCGTCTCGCACACGATGACGGGCGGACCAGGAGCCCCGTTCACCCATGTCGGGGTCGTCCGTGTTCCCGATGGTCTTGCAGATGATGCGCCGGTTCTGGTGGTGCACCACGGTGGAGACAGCGGGGTCTCCATCCGCACCTCAGGCGGATTTTCCACGGCCAACACCTCCATCGAGGCCCTGGCCGATGTGTTCCCGAGCCTCATGGAACAGACGGTGCAGGTCGTCCCCGCGTACCGCTCGGAGTTTCTCCGGGCGGGGATCGCCGGGCTGGAGGCGGAGTACTCCTCAGGCGGATCCGCGAGCCCCTGGGACTACGACGTGGACGACTCCATGGCTCTCCTCTCGGTCGCCCTCGATCTCTTCGCCGATGAGACCGACCCCGACCGCATCGCGGCGCTCGGATTCAGCCGGGGCGCCAACGTCGCGCTGCTCCACCAGATCCGCGACGACCGGATTGATGCCGTGACCGAGTACTACGGCCCGACAGACTTCTACAACGAGGGCGCACAGCAACTCGCCTCGGCGCTGGTGTTGGGAGCGCAGCTGCCCCTTCCCGGTGCAGAGTATCTCTTCGACGAGGTCCTCAATCCCCTCCGCGATGCGACCGGCGGGTACGACGAGAATGCGGACTACAGCAGTGCTCGCCTTGATGTCCTGCGCCGCTCCGCCTCGGTGTTCACGTCGGATCTCACCACCGTTCAGGTGCACCACCACGAGTCAGACCCGGTCGTGCCGTTTTCCTTCTCCGAGGCGTTCGATGCGCGCGCGGGATCGGTGTCCGGGAGCTACGAGTTCAACACGTACACCAACGCCGTCCCGAGCCTGGGCGCCGAGCACAGCCCGGAGGGTCTCCCCGAGTCGCAGGCTGCAACGGAAGGCTGGCTGCTGCAAGCGCTCGGGGTGTCCGCGTCCACGCTCACCGAGGCGGGGCGGCCCGGGGTTCAACGTTCCACCTCGGTGCGGTAGCGAGCCTGCCCAGTTGTCGTCATGCTGTCTCGCCTCGCCCTTCTCGCTGTCCTGATACTCGCGCTCGCCGCGTGCGACGACGTCGTCATCACGGACCCGTGCGTCGAGAACCCGGCGTCGTGCCAGCCTCCAGGGCCGGAAATCATCGGCGGGGTCAACGTGTCGGTCTTGCTCAGTCCGCCCTCTCTCTCCGACCTGGAGCGCGCACGAGCGCTCTGGACGGAGGGCGCGCCGAGCGGCTACGTCGCCAACGTAGCCGAGGAGACCGACGGCTCCGATGGTGCTCGTCTGTATCTCTTGGAGGTGCGCGATGCTGGAGCCGACTCACTCGTGACGTTCGCGATCGCGCGGCGCCCCGGTACCATCGGCCTTCCGCCCGCAGTCCCGGTGGTTCTCGTCGCTCCAGCCGATGACGTCATCGGGACAGACGATTTTCTCACCCGTGCCGCAGACGAGCCCCTCTCGAGCCAGTGGATCCAGGTTGTCGCCGTTCCCAGAGGCGGACGGGTCACCTTCGACGGTACTACGCGCCAGGCACCCGGCCCCCCCAGTCCCTACCTCTTCGATGCCGCCGATGCCATCGGAGCGCTGACCTCGGCGCAAAACGCGGTGCCCGGTGCGCGCGGACGGGCGGCGGCTGTCGGGTTTGGGCGAGGCGGTACGGCTGCGTTGTTTGCCTCCATCCGCGAGCCGTCCATCCGTGCGGTCTCCTCGCTCGCCGCTCCCTCGGACCTGTTCGTCGGTGATCTCCCCGATGCCATCCGGGCCATCCTCGGCGGTCGTTCTCCGTCGTCTGCGATTCCTGCCTTCGGTACCATCGCGTCGGATGTGCTCCTCCCGCTTCAGCGAGGCGACATCACCATGGAGGAGGCTCGCGCCGGGCTCTTTGCCCGGTCACCGGCCTACTTCCTGGATACCATTGCGCCGACGGTTGCCTTCCACGGGCAAGAGGACGGCGTGGTAGAGGTGGCCCACGGGCGGCGGCTGGAGACGGCCCTGCGAGGCATTCCGGCGTTGGCTGGGTCCTATGTCGAGACCACGGACTCGCACCGCTCGCTGTTTGAGAACTTCGGCGTGCGGAACGAGGCCGCCACGCATCTAGACCAAGCCTCGCGATGAGCGCGCTCCACGTGCACCCCGTCGTCACCGAGGCGGACTGGGGCGCGGCACGCGGCATCCGTGAGCGTGTCTTCGTGCAGGAACAGCGATGTCCTCCAGACGAGGAGTGGGACGCCCACGATTGGCCTGCTGGTCGCGGCGGTGACTGCCGCCACCTGCTCGGTTGTGTGAACGGTCGGGCCGTCGCCGTGGCCCGGTGGCGGCCGGTTCTCTCCGCCTCGGGCCGGACGTGGGCCAAGCTGGAGCGGTTCGCTGTCCTCTCCGAGGCGCGCGGTGCTGGGCACGGGCGCGCGATGGTCGAGGCCGCGATGTCGAGCGCCCGAGAAGCCGGGTTCAACCGGTTCGTTCTGTACGCCCAAGAGCACCTGCAAGACTTCTACGAGGCATGGGGCTTCCGGTCCGAGGGCGAGGTGTTCTGGGAGGCCGGGATTCCCCACGTGAAGATGACGTGGGAGGACTAAAACGCCTAGTGGCGTCCGTACCTTGGTCGCCCTCTCGGGACTGCCGCGTTCGTCTAGAGGCCTAGGACGCCGCCCTCTCACGGCGGTAACACGGG
>JBCCPW010000078.1:0-10583 GCA_039024735.1 Bacteroidota bacterium | reverse complement strand
CTGTTCCCGTTCCGCGAGACCGGCTTCAAGAACCTCCGCAATGTCCCATTGCCGGGACTCGGATCGCTCGCGTTGTTTTACAACCGGGTCATCGGCGTCTCGATCCAGGATGTGGCCCATCCCGACAACACCGCGCTCCGCCGCTCCTTCCTCGACCTCTTCAGCGACTACGAGGACCTCATCTACGCCTCGGGCCACGACCACAACCTGCAGTACCACACGCAGACCGGGCGCGAAGGGCTCCAGCATCTCCTCGTGAGCGGTGGCGGGTCCGAGGGGCGCTACGCCCGAGGCGGCGGCAGCGCCCTGTTCACGGCCTCGCAGCGCGGCCTGATGGAGTTGGTCTACGTCGAGGACGGGTCGGTCTGGCTAGAGGTCTACACCGTCGATGGGGGCGCCGGGCGCCCGGTGTTCCGCCAGATGCTCTCGGGCGTGGACGACGACCGACGGCCCGCGCCGTCCCCAAACATGGCCCCCCGCCCGGCCTACGCGGACTCGACGGTCGTCGCGGCGGCCAACCCCGACGCCCGAGGCGGGGCACTGCGTCGCGCCGTGACCGGCAGTGGGTGGCGCGATGCGTGGACGACGCCCGTCGAACTCCCGGTCTTCGACCTCGCGACGATGGAGGGCGGGCTTGAGATCGTCCGGCGCGGTGGCGGCTTGCAATCGCGCTCGCTGCGTCTGCAGAAGCCCGGCACGGACCGGCAGTACGTGCTCCGGGTGGTGGACAAGACGCCGGCGTCTGACCTTCCGGCCGCATTGCGCCACGGGCTCGATCCCGCCGAGCGGATGACGACGGCCATCCACCCGTACGCCTCTCCCGTCGCCGCCGCTCTCGCCGACTCCCTCGGCGTCTATCACACCAATCCCCGCTACTTCTTCCTCCCGGACGACCCCCTCCTCGGTCCCTACCGGGAGGACTTCGGGGGTTCCATCGTGCTCTTCGAGGAGCGGCCGGACGAGGACTGGAGCGATGCGCCCAACTTCGGAGGCAGCGACAACCTCATCGGCACGAACCGGCTCTATCGCGAGATCGAAGAGGACAACGACCACCGCGTGGACCAGGAAGCATTCCTTCGCGCGCGCCTGCTCGACGTGTTCCTCGGCGACTGGGACCGCCACCGCGACCAGTGGCGCTGGGCCTCGTTCGAACCGTACGAACTCGACTCCACGCTCACTGGCGACGCCCGCGAGCAGGGCAAGGTGTACCGGCCCATCCCCCGCGACCGCGACTGGGCGCTCAACGACCGCGACGGGATCGTCTTCCGCCTCGCGCGGCGGTACGTGGACCGGCTGGCGGGCCTGCAGGAGAGCTACGGCCCGATCCCGAGCCTGACGGCCAACGGCCAACTCCTCGACCAGCGGTTCCTCAACGCGCTTGACCGTGAGCAATGGATGCGCGTCGCAAGAGAGACGCAGGCCACGCTCTCCGAGGCGGCCATCGACGCCGCCGTCCGCCAACTCCCTCCCGAGGTCTACGCGTTGCACGGACCCGAACTCGTCCGCCGCATGACGGCTCGGCGCGACGGGCTGACCCGGATGGCCGAGCGGTTCTACGAGACGCGCGCTGCCCGGGTGGACGTGGCGGGGAGCCGCGAGCACGAGCGGTTCGAGGTCACGCGCCGCCTCGGTGAGACCGAGGTGGTGATGTACAAAACCCGGCGGGACGGCGAGATCGTCCGGGAACTGTACCGCCGCGTGTTCGACCACGACGAGACCGACGAACTCCGGCTCTACGGTTTCGACGGCGACGACACGTTCGTCGTGAGTGGGCCGCACGATGGCGGGCCGGTCGTCCGGCTGATCGGCGGCGGCGGCAGCGATCTCTTCGACACCGAGGCGGCGGGGGGCGGCCGCCGGACCGTCGTGTACGATGTTCGGGGGACCAACGAGGGACGGGAGGCGGACTGGCGCCTCGGTCCGAGGGCGCGGTTCGAGTCGAGCGAGCCGCACCCCGAGCTCTCGCGAGTTGTGCAGGAGCAGGTGGACGACACAACCGAGCCTCTGGTGTTTGCCTCGCGCAGCGCCAATGACGGCCTGCTCCTCGGTGGCGGCGTCCGCCTCACGCGGTTCGGTTTCCTGGACGCGCCCTACGCGAGCCGCCAGAGGCTCCAGGTGCTCGCGTCGGCCGAGACCGGGGCCGTCCTCGCCGACTACGGGGCGCACGTTCCCAATCTCGCAGGGTCGTGGGGTTTAGCCATTGACGCCACCTTCCGCTCGCCGCAGGCGAACCGCAACTTCTTTGGCTTCGGCAACGGCGTTGGCCTCACACGCGACCCGAACCGTTCGTTCTATCGCAACGGGGTCACGCGCGCCGAGGTGATGGTGGGCGGCCAGCGCGACCTCCTGGGCGAGTCCGCCCTGACGGTCGGGCCCTTCGTCCGCTACACGAACGTGGACGAGGATCCGACGGGCTTCGTCGTGACGCCCCTGGCGGGCGTCGATCCGGACGCGCTTCGCGGCCAGACGCACGCGGGTCTGAGCAGCACGCTCCGCGTCGACAGCAAGGACAGTCAGGCCGTCCCCAAGCGCGGATTCGACATCGAGATGGGCGCCGAGGTCTCGTTCGGTGTGGACAAGGCAGCGACGACCTTCGGTGAGTTCCGGGGCGACTTCCAGAGCTACCTGACGCCGTATGCGACGCCGTGGCTCACGCTCGTTCCTCGCTTCGGCGGCCAGCGCGTCGTCGGCGATGCCCCGTTCTGGGCCGCCTCCACGCTCGGGGCCGGGCCCCTGCGTGGCTTCCGTCCCGATCGCTTCGCTGGTCGGTCGTCGGCCCACGTCAGCGTGGAGGCACGCGCTCGGCTCCAGCGGTTCGCCGGGTACGGCGAGTGGGGTGTGTTTGGCTTCACCGACACGGGACGCGTGTGGGCGGACCAGAATCCGTCGAGCCAGTGGCACATCGGGTACGGCGGCGGCGCGTGGATCAGCGCGCTCGACCGGATCGTGTTCACGGGGCAACTCGCTGCGTCTGCGGAGGATCGGATCTTCACCTTCGGCGTCGGCTGGACCCACTGAGGGCGGGTGCCGTCGGGACCGTGGAGCCTCGTCACCCACGACCGTCTCGGTGCCCAGGCATCGCGCCGCGGTATCAACGGCACACACCGAGGCGGACGCCCGCCTCGGTGCTCACGCGAGGGAGCGGCGCAGCGTCGCCACAGGGGGCGTAACGGGCGTCTGTTTGCATCGCCGTGCGTCGGCGTGTAGGTTCGAAAACGCTTTCACTCTCGGTGTTCTCACCCGGATGATTCCTACGATCCGCGATGTTGCCAAGCGTGCTGGGGTCTCGATCTCGACGGTTTCCCGTGTGCTGAACAACTCGGCGTCGGTGCACGAGGACAAGAAGATCCGCGTGCGGCACGCAGCCGAGGAACTGGGCTACCGGCCCAACCCGGTGGCCCTCAGCCTGCTGGGCCAAAAGACCGGAGGCATCGGGGTGCTGTTGCCCTTTGTCGCGGGCGACATCTTCTCCGAATTCCTCCACGGGATCGACCGGTTCACCCGAGACGAGGGGCGGTTCTTGATGGTCTCCTCCACGCACCGCAGCGACGAGGAGTTCAAGGCGGTGATCCAGGGGTACGAGCGGCGTGTGGACGGGCTCATCGTGATGAGCACGCAGACGCCCGCGCGCGATGTCATCGGGGAGTTGCCGACCCATCTCCCGGCCGTGTTCGTCAACACGGACGTAGACGGCGCGGCCGTCGTGGCGGTCAACTTCGACAACCGAGGCGGTGCGCGCCGAATGACCGAGCATCTTCTGGAGAAGGGGCATCGGCGCATCGCGTTCGTGACGGGCATGGCCTCCACCTACGACGCCGCTGAGCGCGAGATCGGATTCCGTGAGGCTCTCGCGGCAGCGGGTCTGTCTCCGGCGCTCGTGCTGGATGGCGACTTCTCGATGGAGCGGGGCGAGGCCCTCGTGCTGGACCTCCTCGCGTCGTCTCCGCGCCCGACGGCCGTGTTCGCGGCCAACGACGACACCGCGTTCGGCATCTTGACGGGCCTCCGAGAGGCCGGTCTGCGGGTGCCCCAGGACATGGCTGTGGCGGGGTTCGATGACAGCAAGCTCTCTCAGCTTGCCGTTCCCCAACTGACAACCGTTCGTGTCCCCGCACAGGAGGTGGGGCGTGTCGCCATCGAGCGTCTCGCTGCGCTCATCGAAGGTGCCGATGGCGCCTCGCTGGGACTCGTGACGCTCCCGACCGAGGTGGTCGTCCGCGGCTCCACCGACGGACCGGGCCCGCCTCGGTGGTGATCGTGCAGGCTGCCCTCTTCCCCGGGGCATGACTCTCCCTCCGAGTGACGCACCGAGGCGGATCCCGCCGCCGCCTCGGTCCGTCTCTGGACATGGCGCGGGTTCTTGCGCGAAACTCAACCGGTTCGTGTCCGGTGGGACACCGAGCGGCGTGCCCACCGTCTATCTTCGGCCGCTGAATGCGGCGCGACGGTCTCGCGCCCCCGTCCATGCTTCGCGAGCGTAGCCTTCTCCTCCAGCGCGGCCTCTTTCTCGCCGATCTCGGCCTGATCGCGCTCGCGTGGACGCTCGCGTGGGTCGTTCGTTTCGAGGTGATGGACCCGCCCGAATGGGTTCCGTTTGGGTACTACCTCGGGTTTCTGCCCCTCGTGCTCGGGATCTGGGGCGGCACGCTCCTGATCTCCGGGCTGTACCAGACGCGCCGCGCTCAGCGGCTGACGCTCGTGATCTGGGCGGTCGCGCGGGCTGTCGGGCTGAGTCTCTTGGTGTCGTTCGGAGCGGTGTTCTTCTACCGGGCGTTCTCGTTCTCGCGCTTGCACATGCTGCTGTTCGGCGTGATCTCGTCGGGATTGCTGGTGGCGCTCCGCCTCGGGATTTACGTGGCACTGCGGCGCGCGAGGCAGCGCGGCCAGAACCTCCGCCGGGTGCTCATCGCGGGGGCGGGCAAGGCTGGGCAGCGCCTCGCGCGGGCCTTCCGGCACTACCCGTGGATGGGATTCGAGGTCGTCGGCTTTCTGGACGACCGGGGAATGTCCGTGCAGGCCGAGCCGCCCGATCCGTTCTACCCCGAGCAGACGGACCACCCCACCATCGTCGGGACGGTGGACGACGCGGGCGAGGTTCTGGACCGCCTCGCCGAGGCGGGCACCCCAGTGGATCTGGTCTACGCCGCGCTTCCGCTGTCGGCCTCGCGGAAGATCGAAGACCTCGCGGCCGTCTGCTCCACCCACACGGCGAGCCTCGCGCTGGTCCCGGATCTCTTCGCGCTGGACCTCCTGCTGAACAGCCGGATCTCGGACGTGGACGGCCTGCCGGTGATTCACCTCATGGACGAGGCGCCGTTCGACATCCGGACGCTGGTCAAGCGCGGGCTTGATGTCGCTTTCTCGGCCATTGTGCTCGTGGCGCTCTCGCCTCTTCTGGCCGTGATCGCGGTTGCGGTCAAGCTCTCCAGCCCGGGGCCGGTGTTTTACCGTCAGCAGCGGATGGGGCTGAACGGGCAGACGTTCGAGATGCTGAAGTTTCGTTCCATGCCGGTCAACGCGGAGTCCGCCTCGGGGGCCGTGTGGGCCACGCCAGGCGAGCATCGCGCGACCCGCGTGGGCGCCTTCCTCCGCAAGACCAGCCTAGACGAGTTGCCGCAGTTCTTCAACGTGCTCCGGGGGGACATGTCGGTCGTCGGGCCGAGGCCGGAGCGGCCGGTGTTCATCGAAGAGTTCCGGCACCGGATTCCAGGCTACATGCTCCGGCACAAGGCCAAGGCGGGCATCACGGGCTGGGCCCAGGTCAACGGCTGGCGCGGCGACACGAGTCTGGAGAAGCGCATCGAGTACGACCTGTACTACATCCAGAACTGGAGCCTGCTGTTCGATCTTCGGATCATGGTGATGACCGTAGCGAAGGGGTTCGTCCACGAGAATGCCTACTAGCGATGCATCACGAGAAGTCTGGCGTGTTCCAGATCGTTGAAGCGTGACGCGTGATACGTGAAGGAGCACCGCCGAGGGTCACGTGTCACGACTCTCTTGTTAGCGCCGACTCGGGTCTACCCGCCAGGTACGATGTATCAGAGCACTAGGCTGGGGGCAGGCGAGCAGGGGCGATGGGTGTGGGGCTGGGGAGCCCTGGGGATTGCGGGGGTGGTGCTCTCCATGCAGATGCTGACGCTGCCCGCGCTCTATCTCGTGGACCTGTCCGCGTGGGTGTTCCAGGGGGCTCGTCTCCGAGCGGAACTCGCGGATCCTGCCGGAACGCCCGGAGCCCTCGTGTCGCATCCCGTGCCGAACACTCTCGCGACCTTGATTCCCGCGGCTTGGCTCAGCATCGCGGGCCCTGTCACTGTGGGGAAGATCATGGCGGTCGGCCTTCTGCTGTCGGGGCTGATGGCGGGGGGCGCAGTCGGCGCCTCGGTGGATGGGCGCGAGGGGTGGGCGCGGGCTTCAGTCATTGTGTCGTGTCTCGTGGTCTCGTCCTCGTTCTGGAACGGGTACCTCGGGTTTCAGATGGGCGTCATCCTCGCGTTGCTGCTCGCCTCGGTGTGGGTGCACCGAGGCGAGGTGCCGCCCTGGTTGGTCGGGGTGGGCAGTGTGGCCCTCTTTCTCGCACACGCCGTCCCCTTCGGAGTGGTGGCGTTGCTCCTGGGGCTGGATGCCCTCCGCCGCCGCGATGGCTGGACCCTGGCCGCGCTGACGCCGTCGGGCGTTCTCACGGTCTGGTACGTGGGGGCGCGTGTGCTGGGGACCGGGCCGGAGCCCCTGGCGACGGTGGAGGCCGAGGGGATCGGGCGTCACCTTCTGCACAAGGCATACTCCGCACTCAAGCTCGGCCCGTTCCAGCATCCGGATGGCCTGGACGGCGCAGGGGTCCTCTCCGGGTTTCCGGGTGTCTACTGGGCTGCGGTGGCCGCGAGCGTCGCGTTCGTCGCCGTTCTCGGCGTGGCGCTGGTTGCGGGCACGGTGCGGATGGTGCGAGGCGAGCACCGGCGGGCCGCTCTCGCCGCGTGGGCCATCGGCGCGAGCGCTCTGATCCTTCCGCCGGTCGTGCTCTCCGTTGTCAATCCGGGAGAGCGTGTGATGGTCGTCGCTGCCTGCGTCTTGCTGGCCGTGGTTCCCGTCCCGAAGCGGCTCATGAGCAGCCTCGGGGTGCTCGCGTTGGTGTTTCTCCTGACCGACGCCTTCGCGCTGGAAGCACAGCGGCCGGGTCTGACACCCGAAGAGATCGAGGCCGCCTACACCGACCGCGCCCGCCGCGAGGTCCAGCCCGATCCCCCCGTCCGCCTCGATGGAGCGGTGGAGGACAGCGCGACGCCCTTCTTTGGTCACCCCGTCTTGCTCCACAGCGACCGCTACCTCGCAGCCGAGCGCGCCGACTGGGGGCGCCGCTCGTTCGAGACGGGTCTTCTCTGGTCTCCTTCCGCCGGTTCTTCGGAGAGTCCGGCGAGTGGGGCCGATAGCTTGCAGGCGCAGCCTCGGGATCCATGATTCTCCTCCGCGATCTGCGCCTCGCCTTCGGCGGTCGCCAGCTCTTCGACGGGCTCACCTGGACCATCCGGCCGGGCGAGCGTGCCGGACTCGTGGGTCCGAACGGCGCGGGCAAGACGACGCTGCTGAAGGTCGTCGCGAGTGAGCAGCCCATCGACTCCGGCGAGGTCATCCGCGAGGGCAACGCGAGCGTGGGCTACCTGCGGCAGGAGACCCAGGAGACCGACACCTCGCGCACGCCCATCGAGGAGGCCCGCGAGGCCTTCGCCGATGCTCTCGGCCTGGAGCGCGAGGCGCACGATCTCGCCGACCGGATGGAGGCGATGGAGGACCACACGACGGACGCCTACGCCGCGCTGGTCCGGAAGATGGGCCGTGTGCAGGAGCAGATGGTCGCGCACGACGTGCACGCCATCGAGGCGAAGACGGCGACCGTCCTGGGGGGGCTCGGGTTCAGTGCCGAGGAGATGGAGAGGCCCATGAGCACCTTCTCCGGCGGCTGGCGGATGCGCGTGGCCCTCGCGCGGATGCTGCTCTCCGAGCCGGATGTGCTCCTGCTGGATGAGCCCACCAACCACCTCGACATCGAGTCCATCGCGTGGCTGGAGGGCTACCTCAAGACCTACCCCGGCGCCGTGGTCCTCGTGAGCCACGACCGGTACTTCCTGGACCGGATGACCAACCGGACGGCGGAGCTGATCCGGGGGCAGATCGACGAGTACGCGGGCAACTACCAGGTCTACCTCGACGAACGCGATGAGCGGCGGCGCCTCTGGACGGCGCGATACGAGAACCAGCAGAAGGAGATCGCCGAGATCGAGCGATTCATCGAGCGGTTCCGCTACAAGGCGACCAAGGCAAAGCAGGCGCAGAGCCGGATCAAGATGCTGGAGCGGATGGAGCGAGTCCCGCCGCCGCCCATCGAGGCGGGCGAGATCCACTTCCGCTTCCCGGACCCGCCGCCGAGCGTGCGCGTGGTGGCGGAGGTGACGGAGTTCTCGAAGGCCTACCCCGCGCCCGAGGGGGGCGAGACGGTCGTGTTCGAGAAGGCCCCTCGCCTGACGGTGGAGAAGGGCGACTGCATCGCCCTGGTGGGCAAGAACGGGGCGGGCAAGTCCACGCTCGCGCGGATGCTGCTCGGAGCAGAGCCGTTCGAGGGAGACTTGGAGATCGGCGCGCGGGTGGAGGCGGCCCACTTCGCGCAGCACCAGGCCGAGGCGCTGCCGATGGGCCTCGACGTGCTCAGCGCTCTTCGGGAGAAGGCGACGACCCAGTCCGACACCGAGCTTCGTACCCTCCTCGGTGCCTTCCTCTTCCGGGGCGACGACGTGTTCAAGCCCGTCTCGGTGCTCTCCGGTGGCGAGCGCTCGCGGCTGGCCCTGGCCCGGACGCTCCTTTCGCCCGCCAACTTCCTCGTCCTGGACGAGCCGACCAACCACCTCGACCTCGCGAGCAAAGAGGTTCTCTCCGAGGCCATCCGGCAGTACGCGGGCTCCGTCGTGCTCATCAGCCACGACCGGCACTTCCTGGACCGCGTGGCCGACCGCGTGTGGTACGTCGAGGACCGCACCGTGCGGACGTACCGGGGCAGCTACTCCGACGTGGAATGGCAGCGGGAGGAGGGGACCGCCGCCGCCTCGCTCCGGGCCGCGGTTGCTCCCGCCTCGGCACCGAGGCGGACCGAGACGAACGGGCAGGCACCCCCGTCGTCGGGTGGGAAGCCGTCCGGAGGCAAGAAGACCAAGGAGGAGAAGCGCCGCGCCGCCGAGGTCCGGCAGCGCGTCTCGAAAGCGCTCAAGGGCACCGCGCCGCTGGATGTGTCCACCTTCACAGTGGAGGAGGCGGCCTACGCGCTGGAGTCGGCGGAGAGCGCCGTCGCGAAGGCGACAAAGGAGAAGGAGCGGCTCGCGGAGCAGATGGCGGATCCCGAACTGTACGCCGACCCGGCTCGCTTCCAGACGGCCCTCGCGGCCCACGCCGAGGCGGAAGAGGAGGAGACGCGGCTGATGGCGCTCTTGGAGAAATTGGCCGAGGTGGCGCTCGCGTGATCGCTCCCGAGGCGGACCTCAGTAGACTTCAGTACTGCCTTCCCCGGCTCCCTCTGTGTTGCTGATGCCCCTCTTGCGTCGCACGGCCGCCCTGGCGCTCGTGCTGCTTCTCCTCGCTGGTTGCACGCGCTCCGGTGTCTCAGCCCAAGGGCACTCCTTCGCGCCAGAGGCCCGCGCGGTGCCCTCGAATGCCCTACCCGGCATTGACTTGCTCACGCGGGAGGCATGGGGGGCGCACGTGCCCGCCTCGGCGATGCGCCCGCACGTTCCGTCCGCGCTGACCATCCATCACACGGCCACGCCGAAGATGCCGGAGCGCGATCCCGGCCAGGCGCTCCGCGCCCTCCAGCGGTTCTCGGTCTCCTCGGACACGCTGGACGACGGGCGCCCCAAGCTCCCGTGGCCGGACGTGCCCTACCACTACTACATCGCGCCGGACGGCACCATCGTGGAAGGGCGCGACGTGCGGTTTGAGGGCGACACGAACACCGGCTACGACCTCCACGGTCAGGTTCAGGTCGTGGTGGAGGGCAACTTCATGGTGGAGCAGCCGACGCACGAACAGATCGCGAGCCTCGTGCAGTTAGCCGGAGCGCTGAGCACCCGGTGGGACATCCCGCCGAGCCGCCTGCTGGGCCACCGTCACCACGAGGGGCGCGTGGAGACCTCGTGCCCGGGGGACGCCCTCATGATTCACTTCTACAAGCTGAAGGCCGCCATGACGGGCGGCTGACCCGGCCCGCCTCGGTGGGCGCCTCGTCACCGAGGCGGAGGAAGCCGCACACCCCCGCCGCGATCCCGCCAGCCCCCCTCGCAAGTCAAGGGGGGCTTGTCTTCGCCCCACCGTAACAGGGTGGAGTGCAGCGACGGTCAGAGAGGGGAGCGAACCGACCGCGGGCGTTTTCCGCCTCGGTACCGAGGCGGAGTGACTCGCTACCGCTCGAACACGAGGAGGTGCTGCTGCGGGAGCACGTCGCGGTTCTCCACGAAGGTCCAGCCCACGGCCTCCACCTCGCGGATGGCCTGCGCCTCGGTCATGGTGTGGAGCGGCTTGATGGGAATCGTCGGGTCCTCGCCTCG
>JBCCPW010000077.1:0-10675 GCA_039024735.1 Bacteroidota bacterium | reverse complement strand
TTGTCCATGCGGTCGAAGGTCATCGCGGGGCGGGTATCAGAGGTGTCAGTCTACGCGGCGCAGCCCGATCACGTTCTCGATGTGGTGCGTGTGCGGGAAGAGGTCCACCGGCTGAATCGCCTCCACGCGGTAGCCATTCTCGGTGCTCTCCATCAGCCGCCGGAGGTCCTGCGCTTGCGTGCGCGGGTTGCACGAGACGTAGACGATCCGCTCCGGCCGAAGACGCGCGATCTGCTCGGTCACCTTCGGATGCATCCCGGCCCGAGGCGGGTCCACGATCAGCACATCCGGCTGGCCGTGTGCCGTCACGAAGTCGGGCGTGAACAGCTTCAGCATGTCCCCCGCGACGAACGTGCAGTTGTCCACACCGTTCTCCACCATGTTGACACGTGCGTTTTCCACGGCCGCCTCCACCAGTTCCACGCCCACGACGTGCCGCACTCGGTCCGCGACGTACATCGAGATCGTCCCGGCGCCGCAGTACAGGTCGTACACGAGGTCGTCCGGCTGGAGATGCGCCATCTCGGCCGCGATGGCGTAGAGCCGCTCCGCCTGGACGGTGTTGGTCTGGAAGAAGGCGCTCGGCGCGATCTCGAATGTGTGCTCGCCGATCAGGTCGTGGACGACGCCCGGCCCGAAGGCGACGATCTCCTTTTCGCCAAACGCGGTGGACGCCTTCCCGCTGTTGATCGTGTTGATGAGCGTCGTCGCCTCGGGGAACTCTCGCTGGAGCCACTCGGCGAAGGCACCGAGGCGGGCGGCGTCCTCGCGGGAGGTCACGAGGTTGACCATCCGCTCGTCTGTGTGGGCGGGCGTCCGCAGCACGAGGTGGCGGAGGTAGCCGGTGTGCTCGTGGACGTTCCACGGCGCCCATCCCTGCTCCTTCGCGAAGGCCCGGACGCCGTTGACGAGCGCGGCGCTCCACTCGCTCTGGAGGTAGCACGCCGTGAGATCGAGGACCTTGTCGAACCGTCCGGGCACGTGGAGGCCCAGCGCGAAGGTTTTGTCCAACGTCTCGCCGCTGGCGATCTCCCAGTCGGTCAGCCAGCGCTGCGCCGAGAAGGAGAACTCCATCTTGTTGCGGTAGAAGTACGGCTCCCCCTCGACGCCCACCGTGGGCTGGACCGTGACGCCGGTTCCGTCCGGGCCGTGCTGCGCGAGGTCGAGACCTCCCTCGTGGACGAGCGCATTTTCCACCTGAGTGCGCTTCATCGCGAGCTGGTGCTCGTAGCCCACGTGCTGCCACTTGCACCCGCCGCACGCGTCGAAGTACTCGCAGCGGGGCGTCACGCGGAGGTCGCTCGGGACCAGCACCTCCAGCAACCGCGCCTCGGCGAAGGACCGCTTGCGCTTGAACACCCGGGCGCGCACGCGGTCACCCGGCACCGCGCCCGCCACGAAGACGACGTACCCGCCTCGGCCGTCCCCGGACGCCTCGCCGCCGACACGCGCGAGGCTTTTGCCCCGCTCGGCAAAGTCGGTCAGGGTGAGCGTGACCTCGCGCCCGCGCTTGAAGCTGGACGCGCGGAGGGGCTGGGCCTCGGAGGGCTGGGTCTCAGACATGCGTCAAGCTAGACGAGGGGCGCACGCCTCTCGCGGGAAGACCGGCGAAAAGCAGCCCCCGCCTCGGTGCGGTGGTGCGGTACCGAGGTGGAGACCGGTGCCCACACGAGGCAGGTGCCTCCCGGTCTGTGGGGGACGGGCACGTCCATCGAGATCGGGGCCGCGGGTCCTCTCATCCTCTGGGTCACCGAGGCGAGACGCATCGGCCCGTCATTTGCCTTCCCCCCGGTCGCCACCCGAGCGTACCGCCTGCGCGGGCGCGAGGCCTCCGCTGTTCCCTTTTCGCGCCGCCCGGTTTCCTTTCGTCATGTCCGAGACTCCCAGCCCCCACGAGGCGGCCGCCGTCCCGTCCGAGTCTCTCACGCTCTACCGCGTGCTCCTGGCCGTCGGCGGGCTCGTGCTGATCGGGTTCGGGCTGCTGTACCGGCTCGCCGAGCCTGGGATCATTGACCCGCTCTCCGAGCGCATCGCCCTCGGCCTCGGCGCGGTCGTGGTGGTGACGCTCACCTTCACGAGCCGGTGGGTCCGAGAACGCGCCATACGGTTCATCTACGGGATGTTCTACGCCATCACGGTGTGGCAGATCTACGTCGCGACCCTCAACGACTTCTCGATCACCTCGGCGCTCGGTCTGTTCCTCGTCTTCTTCGGGTGCTCGGCGGGAATGCAGACCGCGCGGCAGCTCGCAGGCTACTCGGCCGTCTTCGTCGCTGCGACGGCCGTTGCCGCCTTCACTGTGGAGGACCCCATCGTGCCTCGCGCCACCTTCCTCGCGACGCTTGCCGCGCTCGCCATCCTCGGGACGTACGTGCTTCGCACTCGGCTCGCGGTCATCGAACGATTGGAGCAGGCGCGCGAGGATGCCCTCGAGGCCGTCCACGCCAAGAGCGAGTTCCTCGCCACGATGAGCCACGAGATCCGCACGCCCATGAACGGCGTCATCGGGATGGCGGATCTCCTCGCCGGAACGCGCCTCACGCCGGAGCAGCAGGACTACGTGGACACCATCCGCTCCAGCAGCGACACGCTCCTCGCCATCATCAATGACGTGCTGGACGTGTCGAAGATGGAAGCCGGGCAGCTTCAGTTGGAGCGCGCCCCGTTTCGCCTCCGTGACGGCATCGACGACGTGGTGGGGCTCGTCGCGGCGCGGGCCGCAGACAAACGCCTAGAGATCATTGTCCGGGTGGATCCAGACGTGCCGGATGTCCTCATGGGCGACCCGATGCGCCTCCGGCAGATTCTGCTCAACCTGCTCTCCAACGCGGTCAAGTTCACCGATGTAGGCGAGATCGTGGTAGAGGTCTCGCGCGAGGAGGCCGTTCAGGACGGTGAGATTCCCCTCGTCCTGCACGTGCGAGACACCGGCATCGGAATCCCGGAGGACCAGTTGGATCGGCTGTTCGAGAGCTTCTCCCAGGTCGATTCCTCCACCACGCGGCGGTTCGGCGGCACGGGATTGGGCCTCACCATCTCTCGTCGGCTGGCGACGATGATGGGCGGCTCGCTGGAGGTCGAGAGCACCGTCGGCGACGGCTCCACCTTCACGCTTCGGCTTGCCCTCGCGGTGGGCGCCACTTCCATCGCCCGCGCGCCTCTCGACGCCGACGTTCTCCTCGTGGACGGTCACGAGATGGCACGCAGCGCGGTTGCCGGGCTGTTGCGCGAGATGGGCACCCACGTGACGGATGTGGAGACGACCGAGGCGGCCCTGCACCACCTCGGCTCCGACTCCGCTCCGGACGTGGCACTTCTCTCCTCTGGACCGGATCACTCGGCGGGCGCCGTCGACCTCGCGAAGCAGATCCGGGAGCGCAGCCCGAGAACCGCCCTGGTGTTGCTGGCGCCGGTCGGTACCCGGTCGTCCGAGCCGGGCCTGTTCGACGCGATCCTCCCGCGCCCGCCTCGGCGGTCCCGCCTCGGGGATGTCATCGTTCGGCTCTCGCGAGGCCGCGTCACGTCCCGCACGCCTGCCCCCACCGAGGCGGCCGTGGCAGCCGGTCTGTCCATCCTGCTCGTGGAGGACAACCCCGTCAACCGGAAGGTGGCCCTGGGCTTGCTCCGCCGGATGGGGGGCACCGCCGACGTGGCGCACAATGGACGCGAGGCCGTCGAGAAAACCCGCGAGCGCGACTACGACCTCGTGCTGATGGACGTCCAGATGCCGGAGATGGACGGGTTGGAGGCGACACGCCGCATCCGAGCCGAGCACGACCACCAGCCTACCATCCTCGCGCTCACGGCCAATGCCCTCGCGGGGGATGCCGAGCGGTGCCGCGAGGCGGGCATGGACAGCCACCTCGCCAAACCCGTCCGGCTCGATCACCTCGCGACCGCCATCACGACCTTCGTAGGCGAGCCGTCTCCCGCATCGCCCGACACCGACGAGGCGGCGGCTCACATCCTGGCGCGTCTCTCCGAGACGACTGGCATGGACGACCCCGCGTTCGCAGCCGAGGTGCTGGATGCCTTCGAGCGCTCTGCTCCGCTCCTGATCGGGCGACTCACGGACGCGGCTCGCCGAGGCGATGTGGCGATGCTTCGGGATGCCGCGCACGCTCTCAAGTCCGCTGCGGCCACCCTCGGCGCGGCGACCGCCTCGGATCTCTGCGCTCGTGTGGAGAAAGCCGCCCGCGACCACCTCACCGATGAGGCGTCTCGCCTCTCGGAGCCTGCGGCTCGAGCCATTGAGGCCCTTCGCGCGAACGCCCGCCGCGCCGCCGAGATCGCCCATCTGCGTGCGGACACCGAGGCGGGGGCGGAGACCCACACGGCTCCCGTCGGCGTCTGAACGTCCGACGCGTCCTCTCGGCAGCATTCGGCTGTGCGGCTGCTGCACAGCGTCTCGCAGGATCGCCGGGGCTCGTGGCTGGATGTCCGGGATCGGAGTGGAGGTGTGGCGTCCCACTTCGGGACACGCACCCATTCAATCGGCACCGCTGTCGCGGCAGCGTGTACAAGGAAACGAGGCAGAGCCCGTTGGAACGGCGTGGAGGCCGGGTTGCAAAACTCGGTTCCAGTCCCCGCCGATACACCTTTGGGCCATGCCTTCCACTGCCACCCTCCCCCCCGCCATCGTGACCGTCCCCCGACTCGTTCTTCGCCATCGGGGCTTCGACCTGGAGGTCGAGCACGCCCGCGACGGGTCTGACGGGTACGGCTTCGCGATCTCCCACCGAGGCCTCACGCTCCACGCCTCCACGGCGGAGTACCGCACCCCCCAGTCTGCCGAACGCTCTGGCCGTCTCTTCATTGACGACGCGCTGAACGGCTTCGACTACGCCACGCGCGTGCTGGACACCTGACCGTCCCGGACTGTCGCTGCTGACCTGCAGCCGGGCCGTGTGCGTGGTGGGGAGTGCCGCCCTCAATGGCGTCACTTCACGTCACGGCCCTGGCTGTCCCGGGCTCCGAGCCCCTGTCCCCGTACGGGATGGGGGCTCGGCTCGTTCGGTCCCTCCGCCTCGGTGACGCCGTGAGACACCCACCGGCAGGACCGAGGCGGGACTATTCGTCCTCGAAGTAGAAGTCCTCGTTCTGCGTCGGGTAGTCCGGCCAGACCTCCTCGATGTTCTCGTACGGCTCGCCGTCGTCCTCCATCTCTTCGAGGTTCTGGATGACCTCGTAGGGCGCGCCGGTGCGGTCGGCGTAGTCGATCAGCTCGTCCTTGGTCGCCGGCCAGGGAGCGTCTTCGAGCGTCGCCGCGAGTTCGAGCGTCCAGTACATGTCGGTGCGAAGCGGAGGAAACAGGGCCAGACGGGGAGGCCCGAGGAGAGTCGGAAGCAGGGTCGCACGATAGGACGCCTCCGGCCGAAATGCAACGGAGATCGTGCGAGTGGGGAAAACCCCGACTTCCTCACAAAAACGGGCGGCCCCGATGTCGGAGCCGCCCGCCTCGGGGAGTCGGTCGACGGGGTCAGTCGAAGGAAACCGTTTGGGTGCGCGCGGCCTCCAGAAGCTCCTGGTACTCACGCGGACTCACGCCGGGCACGAACGTCGTGACGGGGTTGATCGGCGTCCGCTCGTCGTTCAGCAGGCGAACCTCGTAGTGGAGGTGCGGCGCCGTGGAGAGCCCGGTGTTGCCGCTGTACGCCACCGTCTGCCCACGCCGCACGGCCGTCCCGACGGTGATGCCCGGTGCCATGCGCGAGAGGTGGGCGTAGCGAACCATCTTGCCCGCGAGAGGGTGGTCAATGTCGAGCACGTTGCCGTAGCCTCCCTTCGATCCGACGAAGCTCACCACGCCATCCCCCGTCGCGTAGAGCGGAGTCCCAACGGGGGTTGGGAAGTCTACGCCTGCGTGCATCCGCATGGTGTGTAGGATCGGGTGGTACCGCATCCCGAAGCCGGAGGTCAGCCGCGCGTTCTTGAGCGGGAGGATGGCGGGCTGCTGCGCGAGGACCGCCTCGCGAGAGGCCGCGAGGTCTTTCAGTTCGTCGTACGACCGGTTCTGAAGCGCCATCTGGCGCTCCAAGCGCTCGATGGTCTCGGACGTGGAGCGGAGGAGTTGGGCCGTCGGGGTGGAGTAGTGTGCCACGTCCTGACGCTCCGCACCGCCGACTCCCATCTGGAACTCATCCTCGGAGATCGGCTCGGCGTTGAGGACGGTTCGGTAGATCTCGCGGTCGGTCTCGGCGAGGTTCTCGAGTTCATCCGAGAAGGCAACGAGACGCGTGTTGGCCTCGTCGAGTTGGCCCTGGAGGGTGCGGATCTCTTCGCGCTGGGAGACCTCGACCGGGGAGGTCACGAACTGCGCGAGGACGCCGACACCGACCGCCGAGAGCACCAGCGAGAGGCACGCGATGGCGCCGATCTTCAACCAGAGCCCCTTTCGGCTCGGCTCGACCTCGACAAACGAGCAGGTCTCGTGGTCGTAGTAGTAATAGCTGTTCGGCATGGGCGGGGCTGGGTGGGGGAGGGAGCCCCCGTCGTCAGAGCCCGGCGAGTCGCCCGGCAGGCTCCGACGGTGAGGGCCGCCAGCGCACACCCACACGGCAAAGGCCGGGCCAGAGACCCACACTGTGCCGAAAGCGCAGCAGAACAAGAGGGAGAGGTGCCCGGCAGTCCCTGTCTGCTAGTGGTTGGGAAGCGCTTACGCGGGGTGGAAGGTATCAGGCTTCCCTGTGCAGGTCAACGGTCCACCGGGCCCTCCTCCATTTCCTCTCGCAAGGGGTTCATTTTGTAGCGGATTGAGCCGGGCGACGGCCCGCGCTCTCCCTGCCGGTTTCCAACGGGGCGGCCCGCCTCGGTCCTGCGGTGGGCACCCCACCGAGGCGGACCGAACGGCGTCTCCATATCCACCCACTACCGCCCGGAATCTGGTCGCGGTATACTTCTGTGAGGTTTCGATTTCCCCCATGAAGTACCCCGCCGTCCTCCTCTGCGCCCTTCTGTGTGGAAGCGCTTACGCGCAGCCCACCGGCTCCGCCCCCGACGTGCTCTTCCAGGGCTTCCACTGGAACGTCCATCCCGGCGACCACGCCACCGATGACGGCGCCGTCTGGTGGGACTCCCTCGCGACCGTCACGCCTCGGCTCGCCGCAGGTGGCGTCCAGACCGTCTGGATCCCGTCCCCCTCGAAGGGCATGGGCGGACGCTGGAGCATGGGCTACGACCTCTACGACTACTACGACCTCGGCGCCCTGGACCAGAAGGGCAGCGTGCGAACCCGCTTCGGCACCGAGGCGGAGTTCACCAACGCCATCGCGACGATGAAGGGACAGGGGCTCCGCATCATGGCGGACGTGGTGCTCAACCACCGCTTCGGGGCGGACGCCCGGAGCAACGTGGCGTGCGTGCCCGGTGACGGCCCACCCTATCAGGACTGGAACGTCTACACCCCCGCCAGCGGTCGCCTTCCGGCCGACGCCAACTCCTTCCACCCCAACAACGCGGACTGCAACCTCGACCCGCCCTATCACAACGCCATCTTCGGGCAGGACCTCTCCTACTTCTACGACATCAACACGTCTCTTGGCAGCGGGCAGTCGTGGTATCACGGGCCCCACACCCTCGGAGCGGTCGGGGACAGCCTCATCGTCTTCGGGCGGTGGCTGATGGATGAGGTCGGCGCCGACGAGATCCGCCTCGATGCCATCAAGCACATCGACCCGGCCTTCCTCGCGCCGTGGATCGTGGAGATCGCCGAGACGCAGCCGTTCGTCCTCGGTGAGTTCTGGAGCGGCACCTCGGAAATCCTCGCCTACCACGCCGAGGCGGAGTCCTTCGTCTCCACCCGCGGCACCGGATCGCGCGATGCGAACATGGCCATGTTCGACTTCCCGCTCCGCTACGCCCTGCGTGACATGGCAAACGCGGGCGGGAGCTACGACATGTGGAACCTGAACAGCGCCGGGCTCCACTTCTCCGGCCTCGACGCCTTCGACGTGGTGACGTTCGTGGAGAACCACGACGTGGACCGGATCGGGTGGGTCTGGGCGGACTGCACCGAGGCGGACGCCGTCCAGACGGGCAGCACGTGCGTCAAGCTGGGCAACGACGTCGGGCACGACCCCATCACGCAACGCAAGCACCTCGGCTACGCCGTCATCATGGCTGCGGAGGGGCGTCCGACCGTCTTCTGGAAGGACTACCTCTGGTATGGCCTCGGGGATGAGATCGACTGGCTGATGGCGCTCCGGCGGATGACCGCCCAGGGCGAGAGCACGCCGATCAGCGGCCTGAATCCCTTCTTCGTCTCCGGCAACGGCGGCGACCTCTGGGCGCTCCGCCGCGACGGGTTCGGCTCGCCTCGCTACGGCACGGTCCTGACCGTCAACGACGCCGCCTCGGGCGAGGCCTCGGCCTGGGTCAACACGCCCCACGCGGACTACGAGTTGAAGGACTACTCCGGCGCGTATCCCTTCGAGACAACCACCGCGTTCGGAGACTCCCGCGCGCTGGTCAAGGCCCGAGGCGGGAGCTACGCGTGGTGGGCGCCGACGGGCCTCTACCCTCGCGCGATGGACGAGCCCGCCTCGGCGTTCACCCTCACCGCTGAGCCCGGCGGCACGCTGCACCACCTCGTGCTCCGCGCCGACGATGCAGCGGCGTTCCGCGTCAACGGCGCCCCCATCCAGCCAGGCGACGAGGTGGCGGTCCTCGCGCCAGGCGCCTCCGCCTCGGTGGCGTCACCGGAGGTGGCGGGCCTCGGGCGTGTGGGGCAGCGGCTCCGCTGGACCGGCACGCACGACCTCGTGATCGAAGTGCTCGGCAACGGCGCGAATGTGGGCGCAGGCGCGAATCGGCTCGCCGACGGCGATGCGCTCCGCCTCGTCGTCTTCGACGCGGACACCCAGCAGATGCACGAGGCGGGCACGGTCACCTGGGCCGCTGCCAGCACCACCTTCACGTTCAACCCGCACCGCCCGGCGTCGATGGGCGGCGCGTTCTCGTACAGCACCACCGATGACGACGGGCTCTTCACGGCGGGCGCGGTCTCGCTCGTGACCGGCTTCGAGGCGGGCGCCTCCACGCCGCCCATCGTGCTCACGGGCGAGCCCGGGTGGCGGATGCTCACCCTCCCCTACCCCGACCTCGGCCTCGGCGGCAACGGTCCCGATGGCTCCGGCCGCCTCGCGCCGGGCCTCCTCCAGCCCATCTACACGGCGGGCTACCAGGACGCCGACCGTGACCAGGACAACAACCGGGGCTACGCCAACGTGTTCACCTATGACGAGCCGACGCGCAGCTACGTTGTCCCGGAGACCTCCAGCTCCATCCCGCACGGGCGAGGGTTCTGGCTCTACCTCTTCGAGGACGACGACCCGCACGTCGCGGGCACGCAAGGCACCTTCCCGAAGGTGCTCTCCGCCACGGGCACCCCGCTGACCACGGCCCACGACTTCGGTGTGACCTTCACGACGGGCGGCTCCTTCCCGGACGGCTCGTTCCCCGGCGGCCATCTCCTCGGCAACCCGTTCGACCAGAACCTCGCGTGGGACCACCCGAGCTGGACCAAGACCCGCGTCGCGACGACGATCTACGTCTACGAGCCGGAGACGAACACCTATCTCTCGTGGACGACGGGCGTCGGCGGGACGCTTCCGAACGGCGAGATCCCGGTCGGGCAGGCGTTCTTCGCGTACGCAACGGGCGCGAACCCGAGCCTCATCGCGCCCTCGGCGGCACGGACGGGCGAGTGGATGCCCGTCAATGGCCTCGCGGGACGGGCGGACGATCCGAAGGCCGGTCTGCCGCACGTCCGCCTGACGGCCCGCGCCCGCCTCGGTGACGCGACGGAAGAGGCCGTCGCCATCGTCGCGCTGGCAGAGGACGCCTCGGTCGGGTTCGACGAGCGGGATGCGCTCGCGCTCGCAGGCGGCCCGCTCCGCCTGATGGCGGCCTCGCCCGAGGGCCACGCGCTCACGGTCGCTGCAGTCCCGGGAGTGGCGGAGATCCCGCTCCACGCCGAGGCGCTCGCAGATGGCGGCGCGACGGTTGCCCTCGCGTGGGAGGCCGTGGACCTCGGCGACGACTGGGCCGTCACGCTCCGCGACCGTCAGACGGGCACCGTCTACGACCTCTCGGCTCCCGGCGAAGCGACCGTCGACGTACGCGAGGGCACGCCCGAGACGGCTGAGGACGGGTCTATCCCGGCGCCGCGCGTCCTCCGGCTTGATCCGCAGGACGCGCGCTTCGTCGTCTCCGTACAGGGCCGCAGCACCGCCACCGAGGCGGGCGAGGCGTTCGCGCTGGCCCTCGGGTCTCCGGCGCCGAATCCCTCACGTGGGACGGTCACGGTGCCGTTCGTGCTGGACGCGCCGCGCGCCGTGCGCCTCTCGGTCATCGACGCGCTCGGGCGCGAGGTGGTCGTGATCGCGGACGGGGCGTTCGTCTCCGGGCCGCATGAGGCCACGGTGGACGCCTCGGCGCTGGCGCCGGGGGTCTACACGGTTCGGCTGCAGGCGGGGACGGAGATGCGGAGCCACCGCGTCACAGTCGTGCGCTGAGATCAGTCCGCCTCGGTGGGCTCTCAGCACCACCGAGGCGGGTCACTCACGGACGGCGCCTGCGGCTCGCGGGCAGAGGCTGCGTCTCATGGATGCGCGGTGGGATCTCGCGTGATCCCTCCCGATCCTGGGGGCACACTCTCCGCCCCCACCATGCTGGC
>JBCCPW010000076.1:0-10730 GCA_039024735.1 Bacteroidota bacterium | reverse complement strand
CGCCGTGGAGGGGATTCCCGAGCGCAGGGACCGAAGTATCGGGTGCGGTCACCAACGCTCCGTTCAGGTCCCGAGACGGCTGTGCGAGGGTTCGGTGACGAAACGGAGAAGGTGTCCGCTTCCCTGTACAGCCTGCGTCTGTGGTGTTCTCTTTCTGCGACACCTTGCGTCCCATGCCCGCTCCACTCCGCCTCGTCGTCGATGCCAACATCCCGTTTGCCCACGATGCGTTCGGGCGATACGGACAGGTCCGCGCCCTCTCCGGGCGCGACATCACACGCGAGACCGTGCACGACGCGGACGTTCTGCTCGTCCGCAGCGTGACCCCTGTGGATGCGGGGCTTCTGGAGGGCACGCCCGTCCGGTTCATTGCCAGTGCGACGGCCGGGACCGACCACATCCGCCTCGGTGATCTCCGGGAACGGGGCGTGACCTTCGCGCACGCACCGGGATCGAACGCCGCCTCGGTGGTGGACTGGACCGTCGCGGCGCTGCTCCATCTCGCGGCCTCACGAGGCGAGGCACTGGAGGGCCGGACGCTCGCCGTCGTGGGAGTGGGAGAGGTCGGCGGGCGGCTCGTGCCTCGCGCCGAGGCGCTCGGGATGCGGGTGCTTCGGTGCGACCCGCCCCGCGCCGAGGCGGGACACCCCGGCCCCTGGCACGATCTCGCCGATGCACTCACCGAGGCGGACGTGCTCACGCTCCACACGCCGCTCACGCGCGAAGGCCAGCACACGACGCACCACCTCGTCGGCGAGCGCGAACTGGGCGCGATGCGCGAAGGCGCGTGGCTGCTCAACGCCTCGCGCGGACCGGTCGTGGACGGCACGGCGCTGCTTCGGGCCGTGGCTGTGCGCCGCCTCGGTGCTGTCGCGCTGGACGTGTGGGAGGGCGAACCGCGCCCAACTCCCGGCCTCGCCTCGCGCGTGGATCTCGGCACGCCCCACATCGCGGGCTACGCGTTCGACGGGAAGGTGCGCGGGACGGTCATGATCGAACAGGCCCTTCGCGCGTGGTTGCAACGCAACGGGAGGCCGCTGCCCGAGGCGTGGAACCCCGAGGCGGCCCTCGCCTCGCCGCAGCCTCTCACCGTCACGGCACCGCCGCCGCCGGAGACCTCCACGCCCGAGGCGCGCGCGCGGTGGCTCCACGCCCTCGCGCGGCAGGCCTACGCCATCACCGACGACGACCGCCGGTTCAGCGAGGCGGTCGTCGCCATGCCCGACCCCGAGCGCCGCGCCGATGCGTTCACCGACCTCCGCCGGACGTACCCCGTGCGCCGCGAGTGGAGCCGGTACCGCGTGGAGGGCGGCGTCCCGACGCCGCTCGTGCGCGCCGTGGAGACCGGCCTCGGGATGCGCCTCGTGTAGCAGGCACGCCCGCCTCGGTCGCTCCGCGGGTGGTGACGCGTCCTCACCGAGGCGGGCCGCCTCGGTGCCACGCGTTCACCCGAGGCGGATGTCCTGGGCGCGAAGCTGGAGGCTGGTCCGGCCCTTCCAGGTGTTCTCGTCGAGTTGAAAGGCCACCTCCAGCGGGCGCCCACGCCGGATGCTCGCCAGCGCCACGTCGTAGCGGTCGCCGAGGTTGAACCCGATGAGCGGGAACGTCGGGCCGCCGTCGATCTGGGAGACGCGAAAGCGGAGGTGCTGCTTCTCGTGGCCGACCCGCGAGGGCTGCCCGACGATGCGGAGCTTGCGCCCCCAGAAGACCGGCCGCAGGTTGTCCGGGCCGTGCGGCCCGAACTGCTGGAGCACGCGCCAGAACCGCGTCGAGATCTCGCGCAGGTCCAACCGGGCGTCCAGTTCGATTTCCGGGATGAGCGTCTCGTCGTCGATGGCCGCGTCCACAGCGGGCTGCATCTGCTGGCGGAGCGTCGGCACGTGCTCCACCGGTAGCGCGAGACCGGCGGCGAACGCGTGACCGCCGAACCGGTCGAGGAGATCGCTGCACTGTGCCAGCGCGCGATAGATGGAAATGCCCTTCACGCTCCGCGCCGACCCCTTCGCGGTGATGCCGTCTTGCGAGGTCAGGAGCACCGTCGGGCGATGGAACTTCTCGGCCACGCGGCTGGCGGTGATCCCGATCACCCCGGGATGCCAGCCGGGCTTGTAGACCACGAGCGCGACGGGATCGTCCAGCATGAGGTCTTCCGCGATGGCGAGGGCTTCGTCGCGCGTGGCGCGGTCCAGTTCGCGCCGCTCGTGGTTCAACTCCTCGATGGCATCGACGAGCTTCTGGGCGTGGGCGGCGTCCGTCGCGGCCAAGAGTTCGGTCGCGATGGAGGCGTCGGCGATGCGCCCGGCGGCGTTGATCCTCGGCCCGATCTGAAACACGATCTTGGACGAGGTGCAGCACGCGAGGTCCACATTGGCCCGCTCCGCGAGCACGGCCAGCCCGACGCGCGGCGCGTCGCAGAGCCGCTTGAGCCCCTCGCGCATCAGCACGCGGTTCTCTCCCACCATCGGGACGATGTCGCTCGCGGTGGACACGGCGACGAGATCGAGGTACGGATGGGCTTCCTCCGGTGGACGACCGAGGCGGGCCAGGACGGCCTGGATCAGCTTGAAGCCCACGCCGCATCCGCTGAGTCCTTTGAACGGATAGTCGCAGTCCGGGCGCTTCGGGTCGAGGACGGCGGCGGCGTCTGGGAGCGTCTCGCCTGCGGTGTGGTGGTCGCAGATGATGAGGTCGAGCCCAAGGTCTCGCGCGTAGTCCGCCTCCTCCAGCGCGGTGATCCCGCAGTCGATGGCGATTACGAGCGTGGCGCCTCGTGCGGCGGCTTCGTCCAGCCCGTCCGTGCTCAGGCCGTAGCCGTGCGTGAACCGGTTGGGGATGAAGAACGAGGCGTGGAGCCCGAGCGCTTCCAGGAAGCGCACGAGCATGGCGGTGCTCGTCGTCCCGTCCACGTCGTAGTCGCCGTAGACCATGACGTGCTCGTTCTGCTCCACCGCCTGCACGACGCGGCTCGCGGCGGCGTCCATGTCGCGCATCGCGAACGGGTCGTGGAGGCGCGAGATGTCCGGGCGGAAGAACGTGCGGGCGCCCTCGAAGGAGTCCACGCCCCGGAGCACGAGCGCGCGGGCGAGCGGGACGGGGAGGTCGTTGAGTTGCGCCGCGATCTCCGCGACGCGGTCTTCGTCCTCGACGGGCCGGAGGGTCCAGCGGTACTCGCTCGTTGGGAGGGTGGGGGCGGCGCGGGGAGCGGGCGCAGGTGCGGCTTCGGCAACGGTGCCGTCTGAATCCATCGGGTTGGGTGGAGCCAGGCCGATCTCAAACGGGCCCGGCATCTCTCTGTGTAGCTCGTGCGAAGATACTCGGCACGGCGGCTCGCGCGTAACGATGGGGCAACACGCCCCTCACGCGTCACCGCTGCCCGATAAAGCCGATCATCCGGCCGGGGGTGCCGCCTTCCGCGCGGTACGAATAGAAGCGGTCGGTGCCCGTCATCGTGCAGCCCTCGGCCACCTCCACCCGATCCGCCTCGGCACCGAGGCGGGTCCACTGCGCCACGAGCTCTGCGCGGAGGTCCACGTGCGGACGCGGCCACTCCGGCCGCCGCACCACGACGGACGGGTCGAACTGCGCCGCGACCTCCTCGCCCACCTCGAACGCCTCGGGGGAGATGCACGGCCCGACGTAGCCGCGGAGTCGCCCCGCCTCGGCGCCTAGGGCCTCCATCGCGCGGACGGTCTCGCCGAGGACACCCGCGACGGTTCCGCGCCACCCGCTGTGGCACGCGCCCACGACGCCCGCCTCGGCGTCGGCGAGGAGCACGAGCGCACAGTCCGCCGCAACGGTCGTCAGGAGCAGACCGAGGCGGTCGGTCACGAGGCCATCGTGGGCGGGCGTGTGGCCCGGCGCCCGGACTGTCACCACGCCTGCGCCGTGGACTTGCCCCACGCTCGCGATGTCGCCGAAGCCCGTCACGTCACCGAGGCGGGCGCGGGTGGCCTCGCGCGGTTCGTCGGGGGGAGAGAACGCGCGCGTGGTGAAGCCCGCGACGATCCCGTCACACTCCGCGAAGACGGCGGGACGCAGGATGGCGTCGGTCATGTGGCGATGGCGGTGAGCGCGGCGCGGTGGGCCGCCTCGGTGGGGAACTCCAGACCGGTCCACAAGCGGAACGCCTCGGCGGCCTGCCCGACGAGCATCGGAAGCCCGCCGATGGCCTCGGCGCTGGTGGCAGTGGCCTCGCGGAGAAAGCGCGTTGCGCGAGGGCGGTAGACGAGATCGTAGGCGATCTGGCCCGGGCCGAGGTCGGCGCGCGGGTACGGCGTGAGGTCGTCCATGCCGTGCATCCCGAGGGGCGTCGCGTTGACCATGAGCCGCGCCGAGGGCGCCTCTGGCAGCGGCAGGACGGCCAGGGCTCCGCGCGTGTCGTGGGGCGTGAGGTCGCGGGCGAGCGCCTCGGCCTGCTCGGGGCGTCGGCTCGCGAGGGTCAGTCGCGAGGGCGCGAAAGCCGTCAGCAGCGCGTAGACCACGGCTCGCGCTGCACCGCCTGCGCCAAGCACGGTGGCGTCCAGACCCGTGAGGTCACGGTCGGCCAGCGGCGCGAGGAATCCCGCGATGTCCGTGTTGTGGCCCGTCCAGCCGCCGTCGCACCGCACCAGGGTGTTGACCGCCCCGACCGCCTCCGACTCGGGCGCGAGCTGGGCGCAGTGGTCGCGGACGGCCTCTTTGTGCGGGATGGTGACGTTGGCGCCGGTCGCACCGAGGGCACGCAGCCCCTCCACGGCCTCACCGAGGCGGGCCGCCTCCACCCGTCTCGCGAGGTACACGGCGGCCAGACCGTGCGCGTGGAACGCCGCCGCGTGCATCGCGGGCGAGACGGAGTGCGCGACGGGGTCGCCGAGGAGGACGTAGAGGTCGGACACGGAAGCGGAGCGAACGCGCCGAAGCTAGCCGGGCCCCCGCCTCGGTGGCGGCTTCGGTGTGCCCGCCTCGGTTGCCACCTCGGCACCGAGGCGGGTCCCGTCACCGAACGAAACGGGGGCGCAGCCTCGCGGCCACGCCCCCGGGTGCGGGTGCCCGAGCGGGCTAGTAGCTCTGCTCCGGGATCAGCTCGTTGAGCAGGTGCACGTTCGTCGGGCTCATCTGGATCTGCTTGAGCAGCGCCTGCATCGCCTCGACGGGGTGGCGCGAGTTGAGCGCGCGGAGCAGCAGGTGCCGCTGCGCGATGTGCTCCTCCGGCACGAGGCGCTCCTCATTCCGGGTGCCGCTCTTGCGGATGTTGATGGCCGGGTAGATCCGCTTCTCCGAGAGCTCGCGGTCGAGCACGATCTCGGCGTTGCCGGTGCCCTTGAACTCCTCGAAGATGACATCGTCCATGCGGGAGCCCGTCTCTACGAGCGCCGTCGCGATGATGGTGAGCGAGCCGCCCTCCTCGATGTTGCGGGCCGCGCCGAAGATCTTGCGCGGCATCACGAGCGCGCGAGCGTCGAGACCGCCGGACATCGTGCGGCCGGAGTTGCCGCCGAAGAGGTTGAACGTGCGACCGAGGCGGGTCAACGAATCGAGCAGCATGACCACGTCGTGGCCCTGCTCCACCATCCGGCGGGCATACTCGAAGGCGAGCGTCGCCACGCGGACGTGGTTGTCCTCGCCGTAGTCGTTGCTGGAGGCGAAGACCGTCGCCTCGGTGTTGCGGCGGAAGTCGGTGACCTCCTCGGGCCGCTCGTCAATCAGCAGCGCGATGAGCTTGACCTCCTCGTGGTTCTGCGCGAGGCCCTCGGCCATCTTCTTCAGGATGACCGTCTTGCCCGCCCGAGGCGGCGCCACGATCAGGGCGCGCTGGCCCTTCCCGAGCGGCGTCACGAGGTCCACGACGCGCATCGTCACGTCGGCCGGACTCTTGACGAGTTGGAGCTTCTCCTCGGGATAGATCACCATCCCGCGGTCGAAGTCCTCCGTCTCCTCCCATTCCTCCAGGGACACGTCCATCACGGAGTCCACGCGGGTCACCTGCCACGCGCCCTTGCGGCCGGGCTTGATGATGCCCGTCAGCTTGACCCCGTCGCGGAGGTTGTGCTTCTGGATGAGCGGCGGCGGCATGAAGGGGTCGTTGTCGCCCTTCTGGAGCGAGGTCTGGAAGCCCCGGATGAATCCGAACTTTTTGTCGCCGATGAGTTCGAGCATGCCCTCGAACTCCTGGCCGGGGTGTCCATTTCCGTCGTTCCCGCCCTTCTTTTTCTTGCGGCGACGGCGACGGCCTCGGCGTCCGCCTTCGTCGTCATCGTCATCGCTTTGGCGAGCACGGTCGTCGTGCGCCTCAGGGGCGTCCTCACCGGAATCCGCGTCCGCGTCGTCCACCGAGGCGGTCACCTCGGGGTCGTCGCTGGAGGCGACCGGCTCGGCCTTTCGCGTCCGGCGGCGGCGCTTCGGCTTGGCGGCCTCGTCCGCCTCGGGAGCGTCCGCCTCGGTGGCGGCATCGTCCGTCTCTGCGGCGGGTGCCTCGTCGGCTTTTTTGCGCGAGCGGGTGCGCTTCGGCTTGGGAGCGGGGTCGTCGCTGCCCGAGGTGAGATCGATGGTCTTCACGCGGGAGCGGGTTTTCTTCTTGGGGGTCTCGGCGTCGTGGGCGGCCTGGTCGGCCTCGCCGTTCGGCGAGGTGGCTGCCCCCTGGTCGACGTCGACCTCCGATTCGCGGGCCTCGTCGGCCGGGCGATTCGTGTCGTCTGCCATGTAGGCGGATGGGCTGTGCGGTACAGTGATGAGCCACGCCACACGGAGGCGGATGCCACAACGCGGGAGCGTGAACAGGCACCGCCACACACGGGCGCGGGGGATCCGTCCAAACCGAGACCGGCGGTCTCACGGACGGCGAACGGGATGCGAAAAGACCACCAGAGCGCGATGCCGTCTCGCACCGACGGCTCACGTGGCGGATCTTGACAAGGCAGGCGCGACGTGCAATCGCAACGGGCACCCGCCGGGCCGCATGGAGTGGAAATCCGCGTGCCTCGCTCCGTGTCGCGATGGCAATGAGCGGCCCTATGTCCCCGGAAAGGCAGGGGGGGACGGTCCCTGTGACGCCCGTGAAGATAGGCGGTTTCGCCCCCGTCAACAACCCACCCGCCGGGAACGCCCGGCCGACACGCGTCCACTCCATGCCCGATTTCGAGATCGAACGCCAGCACTGGCGCCGCGGGATGCGCCTCGTGGCAGGCGTGGACGAGGCCGGGCGCGGGTGCCTCGCGGGACCCGTGGTGGCCGCTGCCGCCATTCTCCCACCCGACGCCCACCTCCCCGGACTGGACGATTCCAAGGCGCTCTCCGCTGACCACCGCGAGGCTCTCTACGACCGCATCCACGCGGAAGCCCTCGCCGTCGGCGTCGGGATGTGCTCACCGGGCGAGGTGGACGACCTGAACATCTTGTGGGCCGCGATGGAGGCCATGCGCCGGGCGGTGTCGGACCTCGCGCTCGTACCGGACCTCGCGCTGATCGACGGCAACCGCATCCCCCCGGGCCTGACGATTCCTGCCGATGCTCTCGTGAAAGGGGACGCCCGGAGCCTCTCCATCGCTGCGGCGTCTGTGGTCGCGAAGGTCACCCGAGACCGGATCATGGTCGCGCTCGATGCCGAGCATCCCGCCTACGGCTTCGCCCAGCACAAAGGCTACCCCACCGCTCAGCACTACGCAGCCCTCGCGGCCCACGGCCCGACCGCCCATCACCGCCGGTCCTTCCGGCTCACCCGATGACGCCCACACTCCGCTGCCTGCTCGCCGCGCTCGTCGCGGCTCTCCCGCTCGCCGCCTCGGCCCAACCCGCCACCGAGGCGGACACCCGGAACCCGCTGCTCTTCGCGATGGACGACGAGGACAGCCGCGTCTATCTCTTCGGCTCGGTCCACGTGCTCAACGCCGACGCGTACCCGCTCCCAGCCGACGTGGAGGCGGCCTACGCCGATGCCGAGGCGCTTGCGTTCGAGTTGGACATGACCAACCTCGCGGCCATCCAGGGCGCCGTGATGACCCGTGCGCAGTACACCGACGGCCGAACGCTCCGGGAGGCCATCGGTGACTCCCTCTTCACGCAGTTGGAGGCCGTGCTTCAGACCTTCGGGGCGCCCGTTGCGGCCTTCAATGGCTTCGAGCCGTGGGCAGTCCAGCTCACCCTCGCGGGGCTCGCCACGCAGGCGCTCGGCTACGACGCACAGAACGGCGTGGACCTGCATTTCACCACGCGCGCCCAGGCCGACGGCAAGCCGATCTCCGGTCTCGAAACCGCCGACGACCAGATGGACATCTTCGACGGGATGCCGGAGACACAGCAGATCGCCATGCTGGTCCAGTTCATCGACGAATGGGACCAGATGGGAGCGCAGTTCGATGCTCTCCTGACGGCCTGGGAGACCGGAAGCGACGAGCATATCGCGGCGCTCATGAACGACCTCCCGGAGGGCAGCCGCGACGCGCTCCTCCGCGACCGCAACGCGGCGTGGGTGCCGCAGATTGAGGCTCTGCTCTCGGGCTCAGAGGACGTGCTGGTGGTCGTCGGTGCGGGGCATCTCGCGGGGGACGACAGCGTGGTGGCGATGCTTCGCGAGAAGGGCTACACGCTCACGAGGCTGTAGACCGTTGGCAGGCAGCGCCCTCCGCCTCGGTGCATCCCCACACCACCGAGGCGGGCAGGGTCAGCCCTCGTGCCGAGGCGGGTGGAGTGGGGCGTCCATGGCGAGAGTCACGCCGAGATGCCGGAGACGAACCGTGTCGTCGTCGCCATCGCGCAGGCTCCATCCGTCGCCGGCGCGTTCGAACACGTCCACTGATCGGCGGTCCTGAGCCAGCAGGAGGTACGTGTGGAGCGTCGGGATGCGACGGTAGAGGGCGAATTTCTGCCCCCGGTCGTAGGCCTCGGTGGAGGCGGAGACCACCTCCGCGACGAGGACCGGGTTGGTGAGCGTGTCGGCGGGCGGCACGATCTGGGGCTCGCCGCAGACGACGCTCACATCCGGGAAGGTGTAGAGGTCGGGCTCGCTCTCGTCGGTCGCGGGGCAGAGCACCCGCCCGTCTGGGCCGAGGGCGACACACGGCATGTCGTTCAGCGCATCCCGAAGCTCCGATGCCAAGTTGGTCGAGAGGATCGTGTGCGGCAGCCGCGCGCCTGCCATCGCGAACAGCTCGCCATCGTAGAGTTCGTGGCGCACGCCGGTCTCTTCCTCGCGCTGCACGAGGTCGTCAATCGTTGCGTAGAGCCGAGTCGCGGGGAGGGCCATGCGTCAAGATAGAACGGCTCCTGTCGCCTCCGTCTGCTGAGACCCCGCCTCGGTGGTGCACCGAGGCGGACGGGCTCATCCCGCCTCGGCGTCTCGAAGCGCTGCCACGACCCGCCGCGCGACGGCCTCGGGCGGGGCATCCGCGTCGACCGCGAGATCGGCCCGGGCGTACAGCGCCTCGCGCGCCGCCATCAACTCGTCGATCCGGGAGCGGAGAGCCTCGCCCTGGAGCGACGGCCGTCGTCTCCCCAGAGCATCGGGCGGTTCCCGGCGGAGCCCACCCGGCGGGCAACCGTCTCCGCCGAGACCCGGAGCCAGACGACCGTTCCGGCGGACCGTGCGAGGGCCATCGCGCGAGCCTGCACGAGCGAGCCGCCCCCGGTGGAGATGACGTGGTGCTCGGATCGCGTGGTCTCCGCGAGCGCCTCGGCCTCAGCCTCGCGGAAGGCCCCTGCGCCGCCCTCCGCAAAGATCTCCGGGATGGAGCGTCCCGTGCGGACGACGACGAGCCAGTCGAGATCGAGGAACTTGTACCCCAGCGCGTCGGCCACGAGTGGGCCCACGGTGCTCTTGCCGGAGGCCATGAAGCCGGTGAGGTACACGCGAGAGGTCACAGGGACTGGGGACTGGGGACTCCGGGAAAATCGTGACGAGCCGGGCGCAAAGCCGCTCGGCCCGAGAACTTCCGCGCGCTCGCGCCTTTTCCTTTCCATGCGCCTCCGCTTCCTGATCGAATACGACGGCACCGACTTCGTCGGGTGGCAGCGTCAGCCGACGGGGCCGAGCGTCCAGGGTACCCTGGAAGACGTGCTGAACGTCGCGCTCGGATCGTCCCGCCTCGGTACCGAGGTGGGCCTGATGGGCTCGGGGCGTACCGACGCGGGCGTCCACGCCCGGGGCCAGGTAGCCCACGCCGACGTGCCGGACGGCACCGATCCGTACCGGCTGCGCGGTCACCTCAACGGCCTCCTGCCTCCCTCCATCGCGATGATCGACGTGGAGGAGGCGCCGCCCACCTTCCACGCCCGCTTCGACGCCCGCCGCCGGACGTACCACTACCACGTCGCCACGTCGCCGCGAGCGCTGGACCGCACCTCGCGTGTGGCCCTCCGGCAACCAACCGACATGGGCGCGATGAACCACGCCACCGAGGCGGTGCTCGGAACCCACGAGTTCTCCTCGTTCTGCCGCACCCGCTCGGGGACGATCAACCGCGTCTGCACCGTTGAAGCGGCCCGATGGGTGCCGGAGGAGCGGCCGGGCGACTGGCACTTCGAGATCGTCGCCACCCGGTTCCTCCACGGCATGGTGCGCGCCCTCGTCGGCACGCTGCTGGAGGTGGGCCGGGGCCGACGGGCACCGAGCGACCTCTCGCGTGTCCTCGCGCAGCACGATCGCCGCGCCGCCGGACCCGCCGCGCCCGCCCACGGCCTCGTGCTCCACCGCGTCGACTACTCCACCCCCGTCTTCCTCGGCCATCCCCGCACGCGAGTCGAAACCGCCACCGAGGCGG
>JBCCPW010000075.1:0-10736 GCA_039024735.1 Bacteroidota bacterium | reverse complement strand
CGAGGTCGAAGTCCGGGAGCCCGGGCGTGTACGCGACAGATTGGCCGCCGGGGAGGCGCGATCCTCCGCACGCCGCAAGGCCGAGGACCGCGACGAGGAGCAGGAGGCAACGCCTCACCCCCGCGCCCGCTCCGCCGCGCGGACAATCTCGACGAACGAGCCCGCATCGAGAGACGCGCCCCCGACGAGGCCACCGTCCACGTCAGGCTGCGAGAATAGGTCGTCGGCGTTGGCGGGCTTGACGCTGCCGCCGTAGAGGATGGGCACCTCGGTGCCCGCCTCGCCGAACCGGTCGCGGAGCCAGCCTCGGATGAGAGCGTGGGTCTCGCGCGCCTGCTCCGGCGTGGCCGTCTCGCCCGTCCCGATGGCCCAGACGGGTTCGTACGCGATGGCGAGGCGCGAGGCGTCCTCCAGACCCACGAGGGATCCGCTGAGTTGGCCCGTCACGACGGCCTCCACGCGTCCGGCGTTTCGCTCCTCCAGCGTCTCGCCGACGCACACGATGGGGACGAGGCCGTGGGTGAGCGCACGGACGGCTTTCGTCGCGACGGTCGCGTCGGTCTCGCCGTAGATCGCGCGGCGCTCCGAGTGGCCCACGATGGCGTACGTGCAGCCGAGGTCTGCGAGCATCAGGGCGGAGACCTCGCCCGTGAACGCCCCGCTGTCGTCCGTGGCGACGTTCTGTGCACCGAGGCGGACGGGGCTTCCGTCGATCCGCTCGCGGACGGCCTCCAGCCACACGAAGGGCGGGCACACCCCCACTCCCACGGCGGTCTCGGCCACGCCTCGCGCCACGTCGGCGGCCAAGGCGACCGCCTCGGTCTGAGTGGTGTTCATCTTCCAGTTGCCAACGACGAGCATGAGGAGCAAGGCAGGGGCCCGCGCACCGTCGCGCGGGAGGCGCAAGATACCGAGGCGGCTACCCCGCCACGCCTGCCTCCACGCGACGGAAGATGCCGCGCGATCTGGCTCCGCTCGCGACGACCGCTTCCGCCACGACGAGCCCCGCCTCGGTGCCGAGGCGGACCATCTCGTCTGGGGCAAGCACCTCGGCAGCGACCCAGATCCACGCGCCCGGCGTCACGACCCGCCGCACCTCGCGCAGGGTCTCTACAACATCCACCTCGGTGCCGAGCGACACGGCCGCCCAGTCGAACGTGTCGTCGCCGTAGCCAAGCGCCTCGGGCCGAGCGGGGGTGACGCGACGGGCGGCGGCGGCGTCTCCGAGCACTTCACCGAGGCGGTTGCGCTCATCGTCTACCGGCTCCGGGCCGCACGCCCACACGTCGAAGCCGAGGCGGGCAAGATCGGCGGCGGTCCCCGTCGCGATGGAGAGCACGCGGGCGCCGGGCGCGACGGCCGCGAGCGTTCGCAGCAGGTGGTCGCGGTCGGCGGGCGCGAGGGACCGAGTCACGCGGTCGTCGGGCGCGCAAGAGCCGGGACCGGCTGAGCGGTGGTCCAATCGGTGACCTCCACGTCCCCGTCGCACGACTGGCAGTGGACGGTGCGGCGGCCCGGGCGGTTGACCGCGCCGTCGCCGTGGCTCTCGGGGTGGACCTGGATCGCGGTGACTTCCGCGAGAGCCTCGATGAAGAGAGAGTGGCAGTTGAGCCCCCGCGCTACCTCATAGTGCTCGATCCCCGCCGTGACGGCGCGAGCACGCTGGATCACGTCCAGCCCATATGCGGTCTCGACGTGGTCCGAGGTGAACGTGATCGGCACGACCAGCACAGCCTCGTGCCCATCGTCGGCGAGTTCCTCGATCGTGTCGCCCGTGGTAGGCCCGAGGCCACGCCCCGGCACGCCGACGGAGTGGAACGAGACGCGCAGGCTGTCGGGGCTCGCGGACCGGACCTCCGCTACCTGCTGGACCGTCGCGTGGACAAGGCCACAGTACGGGTCTCGAAGCTGCTTGAGGGCATAGAGAGGCGCCCCATGCGCGGTGAAGATGATCTGGACGCGATCGCGAAGCGGCGTCGGGAAACGCTGAAGGCCCTCGTCGATTCGCTCTGAGAGCGCCTGGATGTACTTCGGGTGGGCGGCGTACTCGTAGACGAACGTGGTCGGTCGCGAGGCGATCTCGCCTGCGTCTTCCATCGCCTTCCAGAACGCAAGGGAGGTGCCCGTCGTCGTCGTGGAGAAATGGGGGTGGAGGGATAGCAGCACGACCCGGTCCACGCCGGATTCTTTCATCGCGGCGGCCGCACTCTCGCACGTCGGGTGGCCGTAGCGCATCGCGACGAACGTGCGGAAGCGGACACCCATCGCGCGGGCGTAGCGCTCGTTGAGCACGCGTTCCAGTTCCCTGGCCTGCTCGCGGGCGTGCCGCACAACGGGTCCCTCGCCGCCGATCATCTCGTAGGCACGGCCGATCTGCTTCGCCCGGCGGCGGGCCATCAGGCGCGCGAACCGGTGCCGGACCGAGGCGGGCATCTTGAACCGGAACGCCGCCGGGTCCATCAGCCGGTTGTACAGGAACGACGCGACATCGGCCGGGGCCAACGGGCCTCCGTGGTTCATCAGCACCACGCCCACCGTCTCCCCGCGACGAACGGCCAGGGGGGCCTGATCGAAGAACGCGCCTGTGGCAAGGCGCTCGTCGTCACGATAACGGGCGAGGTACTCCCGGGGCGTCATCGGGGGATGGCGTGCGTCGTGGACTGAAAAGATGCCGGTGGTCAACCGGCCCCGCGACACCAATAACGTCACGCCATGTGACCCTCCGCGTGGCGTAGGGGTGAAGGTTCGGAACGCCTCGGTTCTTTTGACGAGTCCTGAACAGTGCCGCACCGCGTCAGCACGAACGGCGCCTGTTCGCGCGCTTTCGTGCCGCCGCGCGGCGACGCCTCAGACGCGCCGCAGCACCTCCGCGAGAGCGGACCGAAGCTCGTCGCCACGGAACTGCTTCCAGGCGTCTGCCGCCTCGTCGGACCCGCCTCGGTGGGTGTGCATCAGCGCCGCCTCGATCTGTTCGAGACGGGCGTCGGCCTCGCGGACCGGGTCGGGCGCGACGCGCTCAGCGAGGCCCAGGACGAACCGGATGCCCGAGCACGCCAGCGCGAACGGGTAGGCGTCCTCGCGTGCCACCGAGGCGGCATCGCGCCCCCACACCATCGCGGCCTCCACCCGGGACCACAGCGCCGTCCCGAGAAGGTGGCCGAGCCTGGAGCGCGACGGCTGGTCCTCCACGTCGCCGATGTAGTCGTCCCAGGGGAGCGGGGCGTCGTCGAGGGCCTCGGCTCCGGCGTCGCGCTGCGCCGCGAGGCGATCCACGAGGCGTTCGGCCTGCCCGATCCAAGCCGCGAAGGTCCCCCCTTCGAGAAGCGTGCGGACGGCGTCCAGGGCCCGTGCGCGTCGCACCTCCGCCTCGGGAGAAGCGTCGCGTTCCAGTTCAATCGCGCGGCCGAGGCCGACGGCGAGCCGCCGGAGTCCCGCGTGGAGACGTGCCACGGCGTCCGCGGGCAAGACGGGCGCGAAGACCTCCAGCGAGAGCCGGACGCGGTGCAGCGCGAGGTAGAGCCGGTACGGTCCTCGGTCGCGGTCTAGGTCGGCCGCGCACCACCCCACCTGCCCGACGTGGTACGCGAGCACGTCGTGCGCGGCGGAGGCCAGCGGATCGTCCGGGTGGAGACGAGGCCGGCGCACGCTCGGGCGCGCCGCCGTCGCAGCTGCGGCCTCCACAACGGGAGCCGCCACCGCGTCCGGTTCGTCCTCCGCATCCACCGTCGGCTCGTCGTCTTCGGCGTCACCGAGGCGGACCAGGGAGAGCGTCGGTCGCTCCGCCTTGGTCTCGTCACCGGCCGGGACGGCCGGGCTTGTCTCAGCTGACGGGGCAGCGTCCGGTGGCCGTGCGTCCGCCGACGGCGGTTCTGGGATCGGGTCGTCCTGGGGCAGCGCCTCGGTGCCGGACGCCTCCGTGAATGGAGCCTCGGCAGACGGCGACTCGATCTCTTCGCTGACCGGCGCCTCGCTGACAGGCTCTGTGGCTGGCTCGGCGGCGGGCGCCTCGGATGCGAGTGCCTCCGGGAGGCGTTCCTCAGGGGGTGTCGCGTCGTCTGCTGGCGTGTCCGCCTCGGTCTCCGGGGCGGGCGCCTCGGTCGGAAGTCCAGCCGCTTCCACAGCGGGAGACCCGCCGTCTGGACCGAGGAGGGGTGTGTCCGTCGCACGCGGCTGGAACAGGTCGAGCAGGTCGTCCAGGTCACCCGAGAGGGCGGTCATGTCCACCGTGGCGCCGTCTCCGCCAGAGTCGGGGGGAGGCTCCGAGGCAGGAGTGGCATCGGATCCCTCCGGGTGGACATGAGCAGCGGCAGCGTCCAGCGGATCCGCCTCGGTGACGACGGGCGGGTCGGAGGGCGGGACAAAGGGCCCGTCCGGGGCGCCCGCGACGATCTCCGAGACAGTGTACGCTGGGCTCGCCGAGGCGACGACAGCGGCGCCCTCGAACACCTCCAGGCGTTGATCCCGGAACAGTTGCTTCCAGTGACGGACGCGCGCGGTGCTGAGGCCGAGTTGATTCGCGATGGTCGCGGACCGGAATCCCCGAGCGTCCAGAAGCAGGACGCGCGCGCGGCGCTGATGCAGGGCGTCGCCCGAGGTCAGGATTTCGTCCAGCACATCGCGTTCGTGCGGCAGCAGCAGCAGCGGCTCCGTCATCCGACGGGGGATCTTCTCGATTCCCCGCTCCACCTTCGTGCGGGCCGCTTGCTCCAGCCCGGCGGCTCGCAGGAAGGGATCGAGCGCGTGGAGGTCCGCCTCGGTGCCCGCCTCGGCGAGTTCCACGTCCAGCTCGTTCGAGGCGTGCGGCCCGTCGGGCAGTTCGAACACCACCACGTCGAACGAGAGCAACCCGACAAACCGGTCGCGGTCGAAGGTGGCGCGCGGCGTGCGGTACTGCCGGAGGCTGAGGAGCGGCAACAGAGGCGGCGGCTCCGGCGCGCCCGTCACGCGGATGAGAACATCCCGAAGCGGCTCCAGGGACTCCAGTTGGTCGGCCGATTCGAGCGGGACGTCCACGACCGGCCCGTCGTCTGAGGGGCGAACGGGACGGAGCAGGGCGCGACGTTCGTCGCCCTTTTCGCGAACCCGAAGGCACAACCCCCGGCGCAGCAACTCCCCGTCGTCCGTGTCGAAGTAGCGGTCTCGCAGGCCGAAGGGCGGGTGCGGCTCCAGCCGGTACCCGGCGAGGTCCGTGGCCTTCGAGAGAGCGGCGAGGGCGCCAAGCCGCTGCTCGACGTACGTGCGGGAGGGCATGGGGGACACGGTCCGTTCGCGGAATCTAACGCGCAGGGCAGAGAATCGACCCCGCTCGGCGGGGCGAGTTGTCCACATCGCGAGCAACGACCGGGCCGTTCACCTCGCATCCGCCTACAGGCACGCCCCCCATCTCTTGGACGCACCGAGGCGGCCCTACCGAACCACCGTCACCGGCACGGTCTGCACTCCGCGGGCCGTCGTGAGACGGACGAAATAGGGCCCCGGCACGAGGTCCGGCAGTGGCGTGTCCAGCACCGAGGTACCGGGCGCGAGCAGCCCTCGGTGCAGCACGGCGACCGTCCGTCCGCGCGCATCGATCAGCACGATCTCCGCCGCCTCGGTGCTCTCCACGGACACACCGAGGCGGAGCGACCCGCGCGAGGGGTTCGTCGCCCACAGCCGACTCCCCGCCTCGGGGAGGGGCTCCCGGTCGGTCGCCGTGCTCATCGGGATCGGAACGGTCAGGGACTCGGCAGGAGCGCCATCGGACCCACGCGAGGTGTAGCGGACCGTCCACTCGGCCTCGCGCTCGCCGGAGAGGAACGGGTCGGCACCGAGGAGGGCGGTGACGGTGCGGCCCATCGCCTCCTGCTCGGCACGGAAGGCCGCGCCGCCTCGGTCGTCGGCGAGCGCGAGCGCTCCGTTCGAATCGCGGAACGGGACGGGCATCGCGCCGAACCCGCGGGAGTCGTTCGTGCTCGGCAGCGGCAGCGCGAACACCCCCACCTGCACCACCTCCACCTGCTCAGACTCGCCCTCGAACTGAAACCGCCACGTCCTCGCACGTCCGTCCTCGTCCACTGTGCTGGGCGCGATGCCGATGAGCACGGGGCTCGCGATGGCCTCGGCGGCGGCGTCCTGGGCATCCTCGAAGCGCTCCCCGGCCGTAAGCTGCTCGGGCCGCGCGAGGGTCACGTCGTTGCCGGTGAACGAGAGAAGGACATCGGGTGTGCCGTCGTCGTTGGGGTCGTAGAAGCCGTACGCGAGGGCCTCGGGATCCGGGAACGGCAGGCGCACCGCTCCGATGGTGTAGAGCCCAAACGGGACGGGCCCCAGCGCGAAAGCCTCGGTTCCCGCCTCGGTCTCCAGCACCTCCACCGCCACAAGCTCGACGGCTCCGCTCTGGAGGTCGCCGGTGACGAGCGCCACCAGCGACCCGTCCAGCGATCCGCTGTCGGAATCCATCGCTTCGCCTCGGAACGTGAGCGAGCCCAGCGACCCGCCCGTCGTGAGGTTGAGGGCGAACGGCCGGGCGAGGCGGTCGCCATCGACCGAGACGGCATCGAGCAGCAGGAACACGTAGCGCTCGTCCGGCTGCAGGGTGACCGCGAACGTGACCGTCGCGCCGTCGTCACTCTGCGTGATCTCGCCGATCTCCGCCGCGTCTGTCGGGAGCGCGACGAGCGTGGGAGCCGACCCGAGCCCCTGGGTCACATCACCGAGCGGCTCGGAGAACGTGAACGAGAGCGTGGTTTCCGTCGGGACCGAGGCGGTGTAGTCGCCGGGGGTGGACGCCGTTACGACCAGCGGTTGCGCCCCGACGGGGGCCGCTAGCAGGCACGAGAGAACGAAAACGAGACGGCGCATCGGGAGGGGCGAACAGGCCGCGAAAGGTGACACGCGCAACGCGCCTCCGCAACACCGTCTTCCAGAACCCCCGGCTGTGCCTCGCGTTGGACCCGTTCCATTCCTGAGCGGCCTCCTCGGTCCTCCATCTCTCCTCCCTCTCCCATGGCTACGACCCCTGACAACGGAACTGACCCTCTCGCTACCGATGCCACCGAGGCGGACGAGACGGCCGGAACCCCCGCCGACTCTTCTCCCACCGGCAGCACGGAGCCTGCCGCACAGGCCGCTTCTGGCATGGCCAGCGCTGGCCCCGGCCGCGTGATCCCGCCCTCGCCCCAGCAGTACGAAATGCCAGACGAGTACGCGGCAGAAGGCCCGCTCGACAAGGTTCGAGCCTGGGCCGAGGCAAACCCCGGCCTCGCGCTGCTCGCCGCAGGTGTCGGCGGGCTGGTCATCGGGCGGATTCTCGTGGGTCTGGCGCCGGATCCGGAGCCGGAGACCCTCGCCGACCGCGTGGAGTCCCGCGCGAAGCAACTCCGCAAGCAGGCGAAGGGCTCTTACGAGGAGGCCAAGGACGCTGCGGGCGATGCCGCGACGGCGTCCGCCGCGGCCCTCGCGGCGGCTGCGGTCGCGCTGAAGGAAGCCGCCGAGCGTGGCGCGGAGAAGGCCGGCGACTGGGTGGACGACTTCCCCGAGAAGGCCCACGACCTGTCCGAGGCGAGTTCCGACAAGGCCCACGACTTCGCCGAGGCCATCGGCGACGTGGTCAAGGTGGCCGTGACGGGTGCCATCGCGAAGAAAGCGGCCAGCTGGGTCGGCAAGATCCGGGACTGAGACCCGCCCGCCCCCGCACTCCCACCCGCCCGCCTCGGTGGCCTCTTGGACGGCACCGAGGCGGGCGGTTTCTGGGAGGTTGTCCGCCTCGGTGCGAAGGCATACGTCGGAGACGGTCTACTCCGTCCAGACGGGAAGCCGTACGGTCACGGTCGTGCCGCGCCCTGGTTCGCTCGTGGCGTCCACCGTTCCGCCCATCGCCTCGGTGAGGGAACGGACGATGCTGAGCCCCAGCCCCGCGCCGTCCCCGGACCGCGAGCCATCGGCCCGAACCGACCGCTCGAACACGTTCGGCAACACATCGGGCGGGATGCCCTCTCCGGTGTCCGCCACGCGAACCGCGACGCTCGCCCCCTCGGTCCGGGCGTCCAGCGTGATCTGCCCGCCGGGCGGCGTGTGCCGGATCGCGTTGGCGAGCACGTTGCCGACGATCTGACCGAGGCGGTCGGGATCGGCGCGGACGTCGGGCGCGTCCTCGGCCCGGACCCGAAGCTCCACCCCGGCCGCCTCGGCGCGCCCTTCGAAGGCCGCCGCGGCCTGGCGGAGGGCGTCTGCGGGGGATACGCGGCTGACGTGGACGGGCAGTTCTCCGGCGTCCGCGAGGGCGAGGGTGTGAAAGCTCTCCGTCAACCGCGCGAGGCGCTCGGCCTCCCGGCGGGCCGCCCGGATCCGTTCGGGGGTGGGCGCGAGGGCCCCCGTCTCGATCAGTTCGAGCGTCCCGAGGACGGTCGTGATGGGCGTGCGGAGATCGTGCGACACGTCGGCGGTCATGCGCTGACGAAGCGCCGTGGATTCCGCGAGGCGAGCGCTCATCGTGTTGAACGCCTCCGCGAGCGCGGCCACCTCCTCGGGACCGTCCGCCTCGACCGATTGGCGGAGATCCCCGGCCGCCATGCGCTGCGCTGCCCCGGTCAGTTCCCGAAGCGGCCGGACGACCCGCCCGCCAAACCACACGCCGATGCCGACGGCCACAGCCACGGCACCCCCCAACGCCACGAGTAGTGCAACGGTGGAAGACGACACGAACCGCCCTTCCGGGCTGTCGCTCGGGAACGGCGCGAGGGCCGAGGCGGCGTTGGCCGGGACGAACGCCGTCCCGATTCGGCGGCCGTCTACACTCACCGGACGCCCCTCCGACACCACCCTCGGTGACAGCAGGTCCCCCTCGGCGTACCCATCGAAGGGGCGTGTGACGCGGCCGTCCGCATCGGCCAGACCGAACTCGATGCCTGCACCGAGGTGGGCCGGGGGCGGCCGTCGGCGCCGGGGCCGAGGGCGATCTGTCACTGGCCCCGCCTGGGCCTGCTGCTCGGCGACGAACAGGTCGAACGCCTCTTCGATCACGAAGCGCTCGAACGACCGAGCGGTCATCACGCGGACGGCCGCCGCGACCAGCGCTGCCTGCACGACGCATACCGCGATCAAGACGAGGATCCACCGGGTTCGTAGCGAACGGGTCATCGCGCACCGTCTGCGACGCGGTACCCGACTCCGAACACCGTCTCGATGCACGCCGGAGCGGATGGATCCTGCTCGATCTTCGACCGGAGGTTGCGAATGTGGGAGTCCACGGTCCGCTCCGATCCGCCGTGGTCGTGTCCGAGAACACCGAGGAGGTTCGCCCGCGAAAACACCCGGCCGGGAGCCTCCATCATCGCACGCAGAATCGCGAACTCGGCTCGCGTCAGGGTCACGGGCTCTCCCCGCACCTCCACCCGGTGGCAGCCTGGGTCGAGCACAACCTCTCCAGCCTGGAACACATCGGCGGGGGCATGGCCCGCGCGCCTCAGCACCGCCCGGACCCGTGCTTCCACCTCGTGGAAGCTGAATGGCTTCGTGACGTAGTCATCGGCGCCGAGCCCGAACCCGGCCACCTTGTCGGATTCGTGCGCTCGCGCGGTGAGCAGGATGACAGGGGTGTCGCCCTCGCGCCGAAGCTCACGGATGACCTCCAGCCCGTTCACCCACGGCATCATCACGTCGAGCAGGGCCAGGTCAGGGGGTGTGTCACGCGCGATCTCCAGCGCCTCCTTGCCGTCCGCCGCGGTGAGGACGGAGAATCCCTGGCCCTCCAGAAAGTCCCGGAGGAGGGTGCGGATGGCCGGGTCGTCGTCGGCGATGAGGATGACGGGCATGGGAACGGCCGCGAACGATACGTCTGGAGGCGGTCCGTGTCAGAAGATGAGGCCAGACAGCGACTACCGCAGCGCCTCGATGTCTGCGAGGAGTTGGGTGACAGCCGTGGTGTTCATCCCGTTGTAGATGCCCCGGATGCGCCGCTGCCCATCGAGGAGGTAGAAGCTCTCGGTGTGCGTGAACACCTCGCCGGGCGACGGCTCGCCTCGGTCCTCGTCGGCGAAGTACGCGCCCTTGCCGAGGGCGTAGATCGTCTCGCGGGGTCCCGTGACGAGATGCCACCGCTCCGCGACCACGCCCATCCGGTCCGCGAACGCGGCCAGCGTGGCGACACTGTCTGTCTCGGGCGTCACCGAGTGCGAGAGCAGAATCACGTCGTCCATCCCGGCCGTGGCTTCCTGGACGCGCTTCATGTTGGCGGTAGCCATGGGACAGATACCCGGGCACGAGGTGAAGAAGAAGTTGGCGACCGTGAGCGAGCCGTCCAGGTCCGCCTCGGTGACCGTACGACCCTGCTGGTCGGTCAGCGCGAAGGCTGGGATGGCGTGGAACGTCGCAGGTACGTCCGCCTCGGTCTCGAACCAGTGAGGGGTGAACGTCTCGTCCGCATAGAACGGCAGCGGGACCGAGGCGGGAGCGTCGGCCTCGCCGGGGGACGCCGAGGCCGCCTCGGGCTGGCACCCGCTGACCGCGACGGTCATCGCGAGGAGAGTCGGCAGCAGAAGAAGGCGCGTCATGGTTGGGAGGTCTGGAAGGTGATCTGCTCGTCGTCGAGTTCGTAGCAGAGGGTGGCGCGCCTGAGACCGTAGATGCGGCTGTCGCGCGCCTCGTAGTTGGAGTAGAGGTCGCCGTTCTCACGCCACGCGCGTTGGAGCCCGTCCTCGCGACCCTCTACCAGATGGAGTTCCTTGAAGAGGGCGCCGGAGCGGTACCACTGGCGCTGG
>JBCCPW010000074.1:0-10796 GCA_039024735.1 Bacteroidota bacterium | reverse complement strand
GCTTCGTCGGCCTGCTCGTCCGGTGACAGACCGAGGCGGGACGCCTGGCGCACCGCGCGACGGGCAGAGGGCGGCAGGTGACCGAGGGAGGCTCCACGGAGAAGGAGCCGGGTGAGCCCGAGAGCAAACACGCGGATCGGGAATACGGGCGAAGCGCCCACGATAACCAGGGACACCCCCACCGACTGCGCTAGGGGAAAATCCTCAAGCCGTTTGCATCGGCACCCGTCCTCGCGTTCCTTGTATCGCTTTTCCCTTCTCACCGGCCCCTTTCCCGCAAACGCGCCCCGGCCCTGAGCACCTGAGCCCGCACCTCCCGCCCGTGGGCTCGCGACGGGTGCTTCCCCTCTTCGCCGCCGCGCGTTTCACCGGTTGCCCCGCCTCGGTGGTGGTGGCCGAGGCCACCTCCGGCCCGGATGCCTTCGTCGGCGTCCGGGCCGTTTCATTCGGAAGCGGTTCCGACTCGTCCGCCTCGGCACCGAGGCGGTCCGATCCAGCAACAGCCGGGTGGGGAACTGCGAGCGACCTCCGCCACTCCCTCCGCCTCGGTGACACGCCCGACCCAACAGGCGAAGACATCGAGACGGGCACTCTCACGCGTCACGTCCTCACGCGACCAAGTCAATCGCCTCCGAGAGCTTCGCGACGGGCAGCAGTTCGATCCCGTTCGGCGCCCGGAGGCCCTTCGCGTTGGCTTTCGGGAGCATCGCGCGCTCGAAGCCGAGTTGCTTCGCCTCGGTGAGGCGGGCCTCCACCCGGCTGACGGCCCGGATCTCGCCCCCGAGCCCCACCTCGCCGAAGACGACGGTGCCGCTGTCGAGCGGTACGTCGCGGAAGCTGGACGCGACGGCGAGGGCGACCCCCAGGTCCACGGCGGGCTCCGCGAGGCGGACACCGCCCGCCAAGTTCAGAAAGACATCGTGCTGGCTGAGCCGCATGCCCTCACGCTTTTCGAGGACCGCGAGGAGGACCTGGAGCCGCTTCGCGTCGAAGCCGGTGGCAGTGCGCTGGGGCGTGCCGTAGCTGGCCGTGGACACGAGGGCCTGCACCTCGACCAGCATCGCGCGGGTGCCCTCGGTCGCGGAGACCACGGCGCTGCCGCTCGCGCCGAACTGGCGCTCGGCGAGGAACAGCGCGCTCGGCGACTCCACTTCCACGAGTCCCTCCTCGCGCATCTCGAACACGCCCATCTCGTGCGCCGGACCGAAGCGGTTCTTGACGGCGCGAAGGACCCGGTAGGCATGGTGCCGGTCGCCCTCGAAGTGGAGCACCGTGTCCACCATGTGCTCCAGCACACGCGGCCCGGCGATCTGCCCGCCCTTCGTGACGTGGCCGACGAGGAACGTCGTGGTGGGCAGCGACTTCGTGACGCTGAGCAGCGCGGCGGTGCTCTCGCGCACCTGCGTCACCGAGCCGGGGGCACTCGTCAGGTCCGGCCGCCAGACCGTCTGGATGGAGTCGATCACCATCACGGCGGGCTGGTGATCGTATGCCGCCGCCAGGATGGCCTCCACGTTGGTCTCGGGAAAGAGCAAGAGGCGGTCGGTCGCGACTCCCATCCGCTCGGCGCGGAGGCGGACCTGCTGCGCGCTTTCCTCGCCCGTGACGTACAACACGCTCTCGCCCTTCGCACCGAAGCGCCGTCCGAGTTCGGTCATGAGCGTGGACTTCCCGATGCCCGGCTCTCCGGCGACCAGGGTGAGCCCGCCCACCATCGCGCCGCCCCCGAGAACCCGATCCAACTCGTCGACGCCGCTCACGAGGCGAGGACGCTCGGACATGGACACCTCGGAGAGACGCTGCGGCCGCACGTCACCGTACGCGCCTCGGAGACGGCCACCGTCCGCCGATCCGTTGCCTCCCGCACGCAGGACCGGCGCCTTGATGGCCTGCGGCTTCACCTCTTCCACGAGCGTGTTCCACTCCTGGCAACTGGGGCACTGACCCTGCCAGCGCAGGGACACGTGCCCGCAGGACTGGCACACGTACCGGGTCTTGGTCTTCGCCATGGGTGCGCCCGCCTCGGTGGGGCGGTGAGGACGACCCCACGAGGCACCGAGGCGGAGGAAGTGAGGAGAAACCGCGCGCACGGTCCGCGTGTCAGGGGGCCGTCACGGCTCCCACGTACCTTCGCGCGGATGGCGAGACTACGCACGCTCGCTGACATCCGCCCGTCACGCCCCTCGTCCACGGACCCGTCCGATGGAAACCGCACGTCCCGCCTCGCTTGGTTCCCGCCTCGGTGCGGTCGTGCTGCCGTTGGTGACCCGTCCGGCCGCGATGGTAGAGGCCGTGGGAGCGTACGCGCTGTTGCTCGCGCGAGCCTTCAACCTCCCGCGCGACCTCAGCCCGAAGCTCTACCTCCGCAACACGGTCCAGCAGATGGTCCAGGTCGGGATCGATTCGATCCCCATCGTGGCCCTGGCGACGGCCTTCTCGGGCGGCGTGGTGGTGGTGCAGGCCATCTACCAGTTGGAGAACCCGCTGCTCCCGTCCACGCTCGTCGGGACGTTTGCGCAGCAGTCCATTCTGCTGGAGTTGGGAACACTCGTGACGGCGTTCGTGCTCTGCGGGCGTGTCGGCGCGCGGATCGCGGCAGAACTCGGCACGATGCGTGTCAAGGAACAGATCGACGCGCTGGAGGCGATGGGCATCAACAGCCTGAGCTACCTCGTGGTGCCGCGCGTGGTGGCGGGCGTGCTCATGTTCCCGCTGCTGTACGTGATCGCGTCCACCGTGGGGATGCTCTCGGGGATGCTCGTCGCCAACGCCTCGCCGGACGTGACGGTCGGCCAGTTCTGGGACGGAGCCCGGGAGTTCTTCAAGGTCTACGACGTCGTCTTCGGCCTCGTGAAGTCGCTCGCGTTCGGCTTCGCCATCACGAGCGTGGCCTGCTACACCGGCTACAACGCCCGAGGCGGCGCCGAAGGCGTGGGCGAGGCGACCACCCGCGCGGCGGTCTTCGGCTGCGTCACGGTCCTCATCCTCAACTACATCTGTGCGGCGCTTCTCCTCTGAGGGGCAGGGTACCGGGTACAAAGTACCCACACGACGTACCCCGCACCCCGCACCCTGTACCTCGTGATCAACGTTCGCGACCTTGAGAAGAGCTTCGGCGGCAAGGCCGTCCTGCGGGGCGTCTCGATGGAGATCGCAGACGGGGAGACGTACTGCCTCATCGGGCGGAGCGGGAGCGGGAAGAGCGTGCTGCTCAAGCATCTCGTGGGTCTTCTCACGCCGGACGCGGGGCGCGTGATCGTGGACGGTGCCCCACTCGACGAGTTGACCTACACGGAGCTTCGGCGCGTCCGCCGCAAGTTCGGCGTGCTCTTCCAGGGCGGTGCCCTCTTCGACTCGATGACCGCCATCGAGAACGTCGAGTTTCCCCTCCAGACGTTCACCGACCTCAACCCGCGCGAGGCGAGGCGGCGGGCGCTGGAATGCCTCGAACTGGTGGAACTCCCGGACATGGGACGGAAGTCGCCTGCGGAACTGTCCGGCGGACAGCAGAAGCGCGTCGCGCTGGCGCGGGCCATCGCCATCGAGCCCGCCTACATCCTGTACGACGAGCCGACCTCCGGTCTGGACCCCGAGACGAGCCAGACCATCGACCGCCTCATCGACCGCCTCGGGCGTGAACTGGGCACGACCAGCGTCGTCATCTCGCACGACATGCACTCCGTCCTCCGTATCGCGGACCACATCGGGTTCCTCCACGAGGGACACCTGCATTGGAACGGCACCATCGGGGACCTGCACAGCGCCACAGACCCGACGCTGCTCTCGTTCGTTCGCGCCAACGAGTACCAGATCGGCCGCCCCCACGCGGCTCCCTGACCGTCGCGGGCTCCTCCGCCTCGGCACCGAGGCGGGCCGACCCGCCGCTTCTCTCCTGACCCCGCGCCCTCATGCGCAACGAACTCAAAGTCGGTCTCGCCGTCATCGCGGCCGTCCTCCTCATCTTCTTCGGCGTGCGGTACCTCCAGGACCGACCGTTCTTTGGCGGCGGCTCGCGGGTGGTGGTCGTCTTCGACGATGCCCAGGGACTCACCGAGGGCGCCTTCGTGCGGTTGAACGGCGTGACGGTCGGCACGGTGAGCGCGGTGGAACTCAGCCCGGATGCCCGCGAGGTGTTCGTCACGATGCAGATCGACGGGGACGTGGACATCCCGCGCGGCGTGACCGTCGGGACGAGCGGCCTGAGCGCCCTCGGCGAGGTCAACGTGGAACTGACCCCGCCGCTCGGCGCCGACGCCGGGCGCCCGCTCGTCTCGGGCGACACCCTCCGGGCAGCCTCCACCCCCGACCTCTTCGACCTCCTCGCGGGCGAATCCACGGGCATCACCGCCCGCGCCGACTCGGCCCTCGTCCGCGCCCTGAGTGTGTTCACCACCCTGGACAACACGCTCTCCAACTCCGGCGACGACGTGACGGCGGTCCTCGCGCAGCTTCGCTTCCTCACGCAGACCGCGACGCAGACGCTGCTCAACGAGCGCGAGCGAATCGGCGAGACCCTCGCGGCGTTTCAGAGCGCGGCGGGCAGCGCCGAGGTCCTCGCCTCGGACCTCTCGACCCTCGGGACCGACCTCTCCACCGATGTCTCCACGGACATTCGCGCCACCACCGGGACGCTCCGGGAGACCGTGGACGCCAACGCGGACTCCATCTCGGTGACGGTCGCGCAGCTCAACACCACCCTGCGCGCGGCCGACGGTGCCCTGCGGGAGTTGGAGACGCTCTCGACCCAACTCAATGCCGCGCTCAGCCTCGTGGACACGGACTCGTCGTCGCTCGGCCTGATGCTCCGCGATCCGTCGCTCTACTACAACGCGAACGCCGCCGCCGCCAGCCTCCAGCAACTCATCCAGGACATCCAGCGCGACCCCGGCCGCTATGCCCGCGAGTTGGAGGTGGTGGACATTTTCTGATGCCCGACCGGCCCCGCCTCGGCACCGAGGCGGAGGCCCTCGGCGAATGGACTCACAGGACGAACGGCGACCGATCCACGTCGCACTCTCCTCATCGCGCCATCTCTCTCATGCCCACCCTCACCGACGCCCGATCTCTCCTCCACGAGTGGACCGCCACCGACTCGCTCCGTCGCCACGCCGAGGCGGTCTCGGCCGCGATGGGCGAGGCGGCCCGCCAGCGCGGCGGCGACGACGAGACGTGGCGCATCGCCGGGCTCTTGCACGACATGGACTACGAGCGGCACCCCTCGCCCCAGGAGCATCCGTTCGTGGGCGTGAAGGAGTTGGAGCGGCTCGGCTACTCGGAGGCTATCCGCACTGCCATCCTCGGTCACGCGCAGTACTCGGGCGTTCCGCGAGAGACCGACATGGCGAAGGCGCTCTTCGCGGTGGATGAGTTGGCCGGGTTCGTCGTGGCGGTCGCGCTGGTGCGGCCGGGGCGGATGGACGGTATGACGATCCGCTCGGTCAAGAAGAAGCTCAAAGACAAGCGCTTTGCGGAGGCCGTCAGTCGCGACGACATCCGCCAGGGCGCCGAGGAACTGGGCATGGACCTGGACGCGCTGATCCAACTCGTCATCGATGCGCTCACGCGTGAAGCCGAACCCGTCGGTCTTGCGTAGGACCCCGCGGCTCCTCCCTCTCGCCTGTGCCTGACGACGCCCGCCCGACCCAGATCACGCCCGTCCCGGGCATCCTCGGCCCCGACGAAGCCGAGCCCCGCGACGTGGAGGACGCGCACACCCCAACCGCCTCGGTGCCGCCCGCCTCGGTGCTGGAACCAACCGAGGCGGATGCGCCCCCGGACCCGGAGGCGCCCATCGAGGCGGAGATCGTCGCGGAGGCGATCCGTCCCACCGAGGCGGAACTGGTGGAGCAAGCCAAGCAGGCCACCCGCGACCGCGCTCGCGACGTGGCCGACCTCTTCGTCACGTACGGCAAGGCGCACCTCCCGGAGCGAACGCCCCGGCCTGCCACCGAGCCGCAGCCGCCGCCCAAGCTGAAGGGCCGCATCGGGCAGATCATCCCCTTCCTGAAGGTCATCCCGTGGGTGCTGGCCGCGCTCTTCGTCGGCTCGTTCTGGTGGGACTTCGACGGGGTCGTCGTCGCGGGCCTCGCGCTGGACGGCCTGCTCCGCATCCTGACGGTCTCCGGCCTGATCGGCTTCGGGACGAACTGGCTCGCCATCACGATGCTCTTCCAGCCGCGCGAGAAGCGGGCCATCCTGCCGCAGGGGCTCATCCCGGCCCAGCGCGAGCGCGTGATCTACCGGCTCTCCGAGGCCATCTCGAAGGAGCTGATCAACGCCGACATCATCAAGCAGAAGATCCAGGAGAGCGGCGCGATTCCCCGCTACCGCGACATGGCGCTCGGCGTGGTGCGCGGCGTGGTGGAGGACGAGGGCTTCCGGTCGGACCTGCGCGAGATCGCGGGCGGGTACGTCCACGACGTGCTCCAGCGCCCCGATCTCCGTCGCGAGTTGACCCGACTCGCGGCCGAGAAGATGGAGGAACAGGCAGGACAGGGCCTCGGCGGAGCCGTCCTGAGGCTGTACCGCAGTGTCGCCGAGGAAGATTTCCAACGCCGCCTGGACCGTGCGCTGGACGAAATCCCTGGCGCCATCGAGCCCTTGCTGGACCGCATCGACACCGCACTGGACGCCATCCCGCCCAAGATCGAGGCGCGCGGTGAGGAGATCGAGGCCCTCGCCACGAACGCCGTCCTCGGCTTCGTGGAACAACTCGACGTGCGCACCATGATCGTCGAGAAGGCGCGCGGGTTCGACGAGAGCCAGTTGGAAAACCTGCTCAAGAGCACGTCCAACGAGCAGTTGAACTACATCAAGTACCTCGGCGCGATCCTGGGCGTCTTCGGCGGGCTCGTGATCTGGCAGCCCATCGGGGCGCTGGTCGCCTTCACGGGCATCGGCCTCGCGGTGTGGGCGCTGGACGAGGCGCTCGTGCGGATGCGCCGGGCGTGAGGCTCCCCGCCTCGGTGCCGAGGCGGGCCACCGAGGCGGACTCAGGCGGCGCGGGAGGCCCAACGCTCCGGGTTCTCGGCGATGTACCGCCGGGTGTTTTGCGCCTCTCGCTCGCTTCGAACCACACGGTCGTGGTACCCGCGCTGCCAGACGGTCATCTCTGGGTGCGCCTGACGAACCGCACGGGTCACGGCCGATTTGTACGCCCGGATGATGGCGGGCACGGTGCGGGGAACGACCTGACCGAACGCACGCGGCGCATCCGGCGGGGGCGTAGGGGCACAGCGCGCTGTGCCCCTACCACATGATGTGTCTGTTGGGCTGTCGCCGCCAATCGGGACAACCCCGAACAACACATGGACGTGGTCCGGCATCACCACGAACACATCCGGGACGATCTCGGGCCGGTTCAACGTCCGGGCCCATTCATCGCGCGCGATCTCGCCGACCGGTGATAGGCACATCCCTCGGGAGTTGACCGCACCGAACAGCGGCGTCCTTTGGGTGCCGCAGATCGTGACGAAATACAGCCCATGGCCGTAGCCATGATCCACGAGACGAACCGACCGACGGCGGAACGGCTGTGGAGGATCGGGAACCACGTGAGCGTCCATGTCACCCCAGACACGCAACGTCTGGGTTTGTAACCGGAAGACCATGCGACCGCCTCGGTGCCAAACGATCGCACCGAGGCGGACTCAGGCCGCGCGGGCCTCCACCTTCGCGCGGAGCGCCGGCGGGAGGGTCGCCTTCTTCGGCAGCCGCGCCTTCGCGACGCGGACCGGGGCCCCGCTCGGCACCGACACCTGGGTCTCCGGCTCGTCCTCGCGCCAGTTGAGGAGCACCTCCAGCACAGCCGCCTTCTCCGTGTGCTGCATCAGCTCCGTGCGGAGGCGGCTCGCACCTCGGTGCCCCTTGAAGTAGCCCCCGTACATCCGGCGCATCTCCAATACGCCCTTCCGCTCGCCGAGCCACGCGCACTTGCCCACGAGGTGCTCCGCCACGACGGCGACGCGCTCCTCCCACGAGGGCGGATCGGGCACCTCGCCGGTTTCCAGGAAGGCCCGCGCGTCGCGGAAGATCCACGGGTTGCCGATGGCGCCCCGGCCGATCATGACCGCGTCCACGCCGGTCTGCTCGAACATGTCGCGCACCTTCTCCGGCGTGGTCGCATCGCCGTTGCCGATCAGCGGGATGGTGCGAAGGGCGGCCTTGATCATCGGGAAGTACTCCCATCGCGCCGATCCCTTGTACATCTGCGCCCGCGTGCGTGCGTGGACCGCCAGCGCCGCCACGCCTGCGTTTTCCAACATCGCCGCGACCTCCTCAATGCGGATGGAGTCGTCGTTCCAACCGAGGCGGGTCTTGACCGTCACGGGTCGCGAGGCCGCCTCGATGACCGCCTGCGTGATGGCCTCCATCTTGGGGAGGTTCCGCAGGATGCCTGCGCCGCCGTCCTTGCAGACGACCTTCTTGACGGGGCACCCGAAGTTGATGTCGATCAGCTCCGGGTTCTGCGCGTCCGCGATGCGCGCGGCCTCGCGCACCTGCTCGACCTCGCCGCCGAAAATCTGGATCCCGACCGGCCGCTCCTCCTCGTAGAACTCCAGCTTCTGCACCGAGCCCGCCGCACCGTAGGCCAGCCCTCCGGCCGAGATGAACTCGGTGTACGCGATGTCCGCCCCCATGCGGCGGCACAGCAGCCGGAAGGGCGGATCGCTCACGTCCTCCATCGGCGCGAGGAGGAGCGGGCGGGGGCCGAGATCGAGCGAACCGATGCGCATGGGCACAGTGTAGGGCACGGGAGCCGTCCGTAGAGTGAGGAGCCGTCGAGTTTGCCCGCCTCGGTCCCGAGGCGGGGACCGCGTGGCATCGGTTCGCGCTCGACTTTTCGGCCAGGGCGCCTTACCCTCACCCGTCCCGTCTCTCCGCCCGCATGGAGCCCCAGGCCCCACCCCCCGACGGCCCCGCGCCCGACTTCGCCGACTCGCTCACGACGCGGCTCCGGCGCTCTCGCCGTGCGCGCCTCAACGAGAAGATCCTCCAGGAGAAGGACTTCGAGCAGAAGGCCATTGAGATCCAAACCGAGGCCCGGCGGGCGGTCGCCGCCTCGGGCGGGTTCTTCGATCAGGCGGGAGCGTTCTTCAGCTTCATCGGGCGGTTCTTCCGGCGCGTCTGGCGGCGGCCGTTCGAGTTCAGGGAGTTGCTCAACCAGATGGACGAGGTGGGCACGAAGAGCCTGCTGCTGACCGGCGTCGTGGGGTTTGCCATCGGGATTGTCCTCGCGATGCAGAGCCGAGGTACCCTCGCGCGGTTCGGCGCGGAGAGTTTCCTGCCCTCCATGCTCGCGCTGAGTGTCATCAAAGAGATCGGCCCGGTGCTGACGAGCCTCGTGCTGGCCGGTCGGCTGGGGGCCGGGATGGGCGCCGAACTCGGATCCATGCGCGTGACGGAGCAGATCGACGCGCTGGAAGTGGCAGCGCTCAAACCGTTCCACTACCTCGTCATCACGCGCGTGGTGGCGTGCGTGATCATGTTCCCCGTGATGACGCTCATCACGGACTTCCTCGCCCTCCTCGGTGGCTATCTGGAGGCCACGTTCTCCGGCGGGATGGACTACCGCGTCTTCATCGCGACGGCGTTCGATTCGCTCCGCCTCGCGGACGTGTTCGTGGACACCGGGAAGACCTCCATCTTCGGCTTCATCGTCGGCATCGTGAGTTGCTTCCTGGGCTACAACGTGCGCGGCGGCACGCGCGAGGTGGGCCGGGCCGCGATGCAGGCCGTGGTCGTCTCCAGCCTTCTCATCCTCATCGCCGACGTGGTCGTGGTGCGCATCTCCATCCTCATCTTCGGCGACATCTCCCAGGCGGCGTAGCACGCGGCCCCTCCCGCCTCGGTACCGAGGCGGGCGATCTCTCCTTCGATGTCCGATCTCATTCACAAACCTGCCGCCACCGCGGAGCCGGTCACGGGCAACAGCCCGCCCCCGCCGGAGCATGTCGCCATCGAGATGCGGAGCGTGCACAAGGCGTTCGGCACGAAGGAGGTCCTCAAAGGGATCACCCTGTCGGTGGATCGCGGGATGAGCGGCGTGGTGCTCGGCGGGTCCGGCACCGGCAAGAGCGTCCTCACGAAGCACATCGTGGGCCTGCTCAAGCCGGACCGAGGCGAGGTCTGGGTCCTCGGCGACCGCATCGACCTCATGACGGGCGACGCACTGGACCGCAAGCGGCTCCGCCTCGGCTACCTCTTCCAGGGCGGCGCGCTGTTCGACTCGATGACGGTCTACGAGAACATGCGCTTCTTCCTAGACCGCCACACGAAGCTCTCGAAAGCCGAGAAGGACGACCTCGTGGACGAGAGCCTGGAGGACGTCAACCTCCCCCAGACGAAGCACCAGTACCCCGCCGAACTCTCAGGCGGCCAGAAGAAGCGCATCGGGCTGGCGCGCACGCTCATCCTCCGTCCGGACATCATCCTGTACGACGAGCCCACGACCGGCCTCGACCCGGTGAGCGTCCGCGTGGTCTCGGAGTTGATCGTGAAGCTGCGCGACGAGCGGGGCATCACCTCCATCGCGATCACCCACGATCTCCTCGCCGCTGAGATCATCACCGACCGGGCGTTCTTCATCCACGGCGGCCGGATCATCGCCTCGGGAACGCTACGCGAGGTTCGGACGGCGGATCACCCGGTGCTCGCCGAGTTCTTCCACGGCACCGAGGCGTACGGGCAGGCGTGACGGGTTCCGGGTTCCGGGTTCCGGGTTCCGGGTTCCGGGTTCCGGGTTCCGGGAAGCAAACCGCCTCGGTCGCCGCGCGCTACCCCTACCCGCCTCGGTG
>JBCCPW010000073.1:0-10832 GCA_039024735.1 Bacteroidota bacterium | reverse complement strand
GAGGTGGTGGAGAGCTTCGAAGACCTGCGCGTGCAACTCGTGGAGAGCTTCCCGGACGATCCCGGCGAGTGGCAGATGGTGGAGAGCTTCCCCGATGTCACGGTGACCTTCGTGGAGAGCTTCCCAGACTTCACGATCCGCTACGTGGAGAGCTTCCCGGGCGTGACCGACTAGCAGGCAGTGCGGTCCGCCTCGGTTCGCGGATGAAGTGGCGTGCCCCCGTGCACAGAGGCGTACAATCCCATCGCGAAAGCCCGACCGCTGCTGCGCCGCGTCGGCCGTCGTTCGCGATACAGGTGGTGCCCCTCGTTTTCGGCGAACCGGCATCACAGGCGGTGCGTACGTCGTTCCCTGTCGGTAGAGACACCGAGGCGAAGACGGTTGCTCCTACTCCGCGGTGAGTTGTTGCACGCCCGTTTCGAATGCGGTCCGCCGACGCTGCACCTCAGCGCGTGCGGCCTCGATTTCGCCGCCGAGGGTTTCGAGCCGGTCTTCCTGCTCGTTGAGCTTGGTGAGGAGACGCTGTGCGTAGGCCGTTTCATTGTCCACCGCTTGCAGGTTCTCGCGGATGCGGCGCTGCTCGGCAGTGATCTCGTTCCGCTCCGTCTCCAGGGCACGCAGGCGCTGTTCGGCCTGGGCCACCTCTCGCGCGAGATCGGCGGCGCGTTCGAGTGCACGGCGGACATCAGCGGAGAGGCCGGTGGTGCTGCGAACGAGCGCGAGGATCCGATCGGCGGAGAGTTGGCGGATCCGGTAGGTCTCGGAGATGGGGGCGGCCTCGGCCACGACGAGGGTGTCTACCTCGCTCGCGTCCACACCGAGGCGGAGGCGGTAGAGACCGGGCGCGGTCTCCTCGGCCTCGAGGCCACCGATGAGCGAGCCACCCGAGAGACGTTGGTGCTCGATCAGGACGGTCCGATCCCTCTCGCCTCGGTTCTCCACGCGATAGCCGGTCATCCTGACGCGTTGGCGCTGGAGCGTGAGCACACCGTTCACGAGGGTGCCGATCTCCACGTCGCCCGTGCGCTGGACCTCGTCCACCGGGTCCACGAGCACGTCCTGGTCCACGGCGAAGGTGACGAGGCGGTTGTCGCCGGGCGGGAGGTCCGGTAGAAGGGCATCGCCTGCGTAGCCGTCGTCGAAGACCGTGATGGGGCCGCCGCGCAGGTGCTTCTCCGTGGTGTTGCGGAGGCGGGCGCCTCGGAGCGGGTGGCGGCCGCTCGCGCCGGGTGTGAAGACGCTCAGCCGCTCCGCGCGCACAGGGTCGGTCACGACGGGGAGCATGGCCGATCCCCGCCTCGGGATGGAGACCTCGCCGAGGGTGTAGACGAACAGCTCGCCGAGTTGGCCCGCCTCGGCGGCGGACTGAACCCCTGCGCCGGGATCGAGGGGTGCGGGTGGGGGCGGGGCTGGAGACGCCTGAACGCCGTCAACGAAATAGGTCACCTCATCTGTCCTCCCGCCTCGGGCATAAAATCCACTGTCGTCGTTCGCGGTGATTCCCGCCACGACCACCGATTCCAACCCTAACCCATCGGGCATGAGTGCGATGTCCACCGTCCAGCCCTGGGCCAGGTCCAGGGTGCGGCGTGCCGGTTCGAAGCCGACGAACGAGATCACAAGTGTTCCGCTACCGGAGCGTGGAGTGTTTCGAATCTCGAAGCGCCCATCGAGATCGGTCGCGGCACCGAGGCGGGTGCCCTCCAGCCGCACGTTCGCGCCGGGCAGGGGCTCGCCGGTCTGTGCATCGCGCACCTGTCCGCGAAGGGTGCCGGGTGTCCCGCTGGGCCTCGCGCTGACCGATCCGCCGCTCGTCCCGGCCGCGTAGGTCCGGGGCACCACGCCTGCCCCCTCGTCTGGGAGTTGCACGACCGGCCGTTGGAGGTAGCGCGGCGAGTAGAGGTCCATCTCGAACGAGATCGGGCGACCGCTGACCAACTCCAGGCGCACCTTCTTCCAGTCGCTCTCGGTCGGATTCTCCACGACGGCCCAGCCCTGGAGGTAGCCCTCCGTTTCGCCCGCATCGGGCAGCACGAGGCGGTAGGTCGTCTTCCAGACGGGGGCCTCCACCACGTATCCGAGGCGGACGGATCGGGACGTGTTGCCCCGGAAGCGGACCGTCACAGGCTTCCGCTCCCCGCTCGTGCCCTCGGCGAGCGCCGCGAGTGCGCCCTCTACCTCGGCGCGAAGGTCCGGGTCCACGATCTCCACGCGACGCGCGTCCGTGAGCGCCAGGGTGCGGAGGCCCGTTGGAGTCAGAAGCGTCAGGCGGGTGCCGGGGTCGGTCTCCGCTCCGGTTGGGCCGTCCACGCTCGTGAGCGGACCTCGGAAGGTGCCGCGCACGGTCTCGATCTCCAGCACCGCCCCGCGCATCTGGGTGAACAGGCTCGCGATGCCACCGACGCTCGAGAAGTCCACCGCGAACGCCTGCAACCGACGCTCCAGCGGCGCCTGCGACGGGTACACGACCTCACTCACACGTCCTCGCGTGTCCTCCACCACGAGGGACTTGATGACATCATCCAGCGCGCTCGGCTCGAAGCGAAGCGTCAGGTCGGCGTCGCCCTGTAGGGTGCCCTCGTGCTCGAAGTAGCCCACGCCGGAGGTGAACAAGATGACGCGCTCCACGGGCACGTCGGCCGAGGGCTGAGCGCTGACAAGGGGCGTGAGGAGACAAACGGTGAGAAGCAGACGCATGGCGAGCGGGGAAGAGTCGGTCCGCCTTGGCACCGAGGCGGGGGGATCTCGCGAAACGTAGCGGTGGACGGGCGTCCCGAACAGTCACAATCCTGGCATGACAGTAGACAGGGCGCGTTTCATCGCGAGGCTCCCTTCTCGAGGCTCACGCTCGTGAGGGATGCTGTCGAGATCGAGCGCGATCACGCGCCGTCTTGGTGAAATTCTGGGTCCATAGAGACGTGACCACGACTCTCTCCGCCTCGGCACCGAGGCGGAAGAGATCACACGTCTCGGTGCCAACGTGCCCGCCTCGATGCAGCGCCCGGATGCCTTCGGTGGGCCACCGAGGCGGACGGGATGGGAGGGACCCCACAGGTCCCTCCTAACGGGCTCTAAAACCGGAACGCGTCCATCCCGGGGTAGATCGCGCTCGCGCCGAGCAACTCCTCGATGCGGAGCAACTGGTTGTACTTCGCCATCCGGTCCGAGCGAGACGCCGAGCCCGTCTTGATCTGCCCGCACCCGAGCGCGACGGCGAGATCAGCGATGGTGGTGTCCTCGGTCTCACCCGAGCGGTGGCTCATCACGCTCGCGTACCCGAACCGGTGCGCCAGGTCCACCGCTTCCATTGTCTCCGTCAGCGTGCCGATTTGGTTGACCTTGATGAGGATGGCGTTCGCGATGTCCTCGTCGATGCCGCGCTGGAGCCGGGCCGTGTTGGTCACGAACAGGTCGTCGCCGACGAGTTGGACCGTCTCGCCGCAGCGGTCGGTGAGATCGCGCCAGCCGTCCCAGTCGTTCTCGTCCATCGCGTCCTCGATGGAGATGATGGGGTATTCCTCGGCCCAGGTTGCCCAGTAGGCGGCCATCTCCGCGCTGCTGAGCGAGCGCCCGTCGGACTTGTGGAAGACGTACGCGCCCGCCTCGGCGTCGTAGAACTCGCTCGCGGCGGGGTCTAGCGCGATGAAGAGGTCCTCGCCCGCGCGGTAGCCTGCCGCCTCGATGGCCTCCAGAATGACCTCGATGGCCTCCTCGTTGCTCTTCAGGTTGGGCGCGAACCCGCCCTCGTCGCCGACGGCTGTCGAGTAGCCTCGCGAGGAGAGCACCTTCTTGAGGTGGTGGAACGTCTCGACGCCCATCTTGAGGCCCTCGGTGAAAGAGGAGGCGCCCGCGGGCATGACCATGAACTCCTGGAAGTCCACCGAGTTGTCCGCGTGGGAGCCGCCGTTGATGATGTTCATCATCGGCACGGGCAGCGTGCGGGCGCCCGCACCGCCGAGGTAGGCGTAGAGCGGGAGGCCCGCCTCCTGCGCTCCGGCGCGGGCGGCGGCGAGCGAGACGCCCAAGAGCGCGTTGGCACCGAGGCGGCCCTTGTTCTCGGTCCCGTCGAGTTCGCGGAGGGCATGGTCCAGGGCGTGCTGCTCCAGGACGCTCAGGCCCTCCACCTCGGGCGCGATTTCGTCGTTGACGTTGGCGACGGCCTGCGAGACGCCCTTGCCCATCCAGTCGTCGCCGCCGTCGCGGAGTTCGACGGCCTCGTACTCACCGGTGGAGGCGCCGGAGGGGACGGCCGCGCGTCCGAGCGAGCCGTTCTCGGTGAGCACGTCCACCTCGACGGTGGGGTTGCCTCGGCTGTCGAGGATCTGGCGGGCGTGGACGGAGACGACGAACGACATGGTGGAGCAGGGGAGGGGGGTGGAAGGAAGCTACCGAGCGGGCAGCACCCGCACGCGATTTCCGAACGCTCGTCGCGAACGCCTCGGGTCTCCCGCCTCGGTACCGAGGCGGAGAAGAGACATGGGCACGCCCGTACGGGAGCTTCGTTTGACCTGGACGGGACGAGGGAGCACCTTCCCTTCACTGTTCACCCTTCACCCGCCGTGCCCCTCGCGACCGACATCGCCCGCGACCTCCTCCGCATCCAGGCCGTCACCCTCCGGCCGGACGACCCCTTCACCTGGGCCAGCGGACGCCTCGCGCCGATCTACACCGACAACCGCCTCACGCTCTCGCATCCCGAGGTGCGGGACCGGCTCGTGGACGGGTTCGTCGGCCTCGCGCGGCGGGCGGGCGGCGCCGACGCCGTCTCAGGCACGGCCACTGCCGGGATCCCGCACGCGACCCTTCTCGCGGACCGCCTCGGTCTCCCGCTCAGCTACGTGCGCTCCCGGGCGAAGGGCCACGGACGGGGCAATCAGATCGAAGGCCGCATCGAGGCGGGCCAGCGCGTCCTCGTGGTGGAAGACCTCGTCTCGACGGGCGGGTCGGTCATCGCGGCGGTGGAGGCGTTGCGAGAGGCGGGCGCCCTGGTGCAGACGGTCCTCGCGGTGTTCACCTACGGCCTGGATGCGGCCGCCGATGCCGTCTCGGACGCAGGTTTCACCCTCCGTACGCTGACCGACTTCCCGGCGCTTCTGGACGTGGCGCGCGAGGACGGCCACCTCGGTGAGCAGCAGATCGCGGTGCTGGACGAGTGGCGGCGCGATCCGGCGGCGTGGAGTCAGGCCCGAGGCGGCGCGTGAGACCGGATCGCTGAGACTGGCGACCGTGCCGTCTCGTGGTCACTGACGGTCCGATTGGCCCCGTGGCGACCGGATCTCCGACGCCAGCCGCCTCGGTGCGTGTGGGGTCCGCACAACCGCCATCTGCCTCGGCACCGAGGCGGAGCGCGCAGCGTTGCCGCCGTAGGTTCGTCGGTGCTATCCCCGTTTGCCCCGTGTACCGAGTTGTGATGCCGCGCCGAATCGACCTCGCGGTTGTGTCCTATGGCGGCGTCGGCACGACGTTCTTGATGCGATTCCTGAAGCAGTACCGACGCATCAATCGGCTGACTGGCGCGGATGCGTTCAAGCAGTCGCCGGTGCCTCTTCTGAGCGCCAACCCGGCCATTCGGTTCATCTACGTCCACGGCGATCCCCGGCTCGCGGCGGCGTCTCTGTTTCGTCGGGGCTTTCACTCCGTGCAATCCGTCACGCTGAGGCGATGGCAGCCGGGCGTCGAGGCGGTGTCTGAGGACCTCACGCTGGACGAGTACGCACGCACGGGCGTGGATGTGTTCGGCCTCAGGGAGCACGTGTCCAACTGGTACGAGACCTATCCCGTCTCCGGGCCCACCTTGTTCGTCCGGTACGAGACGATGCACGATCACATCGGCACGATCCTCGACTTCGCGGGCATCCCCGCCTCGGAGCGGGCGCACTTCCCCCCGAGACAGACGCGCCTCTCCCAACGCGAGGCCCTCGACCCCGAAACGGCTGAGGGTCTGGACCGGATGTACGCTGAAACCGCAGAGTACCTGGAGCGCCTCGCAGACGTGGAGATCCGTCCGCAGAGCACACGATCCAAGCGACTGGCCCGTCTCCAGACTCCCCTCTACCGGTCTGCCCTCGTCCGGCAAACCCGATACGAGGCGACCCGGCTGGCTCGTCGAGTTCTTCCCTCGCGAGGGGACGGCTGATCCCGCCTCGGCGGCCGGACCGAGGCGGGACGGACCACGCGGCGACATCCCGCCGTCACAGGGTCCGGCTACCTTTCCGGTCGTCCGCCGTCTGCTCTCAACCGGTTCCCGCTTGACCATCTCCGAAGCCACGTTCTGTGTCGTCGATACCGAGACCACGGGGTCCCGGGCAGGTGACGACCGGCTGATCGAGGTGGGCGCGGTGCGGATGGTCGGCGGGGAGGTCGTGGACGAGTTTCAGCAACTCATCGATCCCGAGCGGCACGTCCCCCGCCGCATCACGCGCCTGACGGGCATCTCCACCACGATGGTCTACGGCCAGCCGACCGTCCGCGAGGTGATGCCGCAGTTCCGGGAGTTCCTCGGCGACGCCATCATGGTGGCGCACAACCTCCCGTTCGATCTCCGCTTCCTAGACCTTGCCATGGACGAGGCGGGCCTCCCGCCCATCCACAACCCGTCGCTGGACACGCTCCGCCTTGCGCGGCGATTGCTCTCCGCGCTTCCCAGCAAGGGCCTCTCGCGCCTTACGGAGCACTTCGGCATCGAGGTCCACGGGCGGCACCGCGCGCTGGGCGATGCCGATGCCACGGCCGAACTGCTCTCGATCCTGCTGGATCGGTTGGAGATCGAGTTCAACATCACGACCGTGAGCGAGCTGCTGGGCTTCCAGCGCAAGCGCTACAAGGACACCCGGCGGGAGCCGAGTCACCTCAAGGCCATCCGCGAGGAGACCCTGCCGACGCTCCCAGACCGTCCCGGCGTCTACTCCATGCGCGACGGGCGCGGGCGCGTCATCTACGTCGGCAAGGCGAAGAGCCTCAAGAACCGGGTGCGGAGCTACTTCGTGGGCGTCGAGAATCACCCGCCGAAGACGAAGAAGCTCGTCCGTGATGTGCGCTCGGTCACGTGGGACGAGACCGGGACTGAACTCGGCGCGCTGCTGGACGAGAGCCGCCGGATCAAGAGTCTCCTGCCGGTCTACAACCGCGCACAGCGGCGCTACCGCGACTACCCCTTCATCCGGCTGGACACCGCCTCGGCATTCCCGACGCTCTCGTGGGTACCTCGCATCGCGCACGACGGCGCCGAGTACTACGGCCCCCTCGGTCGCCGAGGACAGGCCGAGGAACTGGTGGAACTCATCGGACGGCTGTTCAAGCTCCGCGAGTGCGACGACCACATCTTCTCGCTCGGGCGCCCGTGCCTGTATCACGAGATGGGCCGGTGCAGCGCTCCCTGCGTCACCGGAGACGCCGCCGATTACGCCACCGAGGTGGATCGCGTCCGGGCCTTCCTGACGGGTCGCGACAGCGACGCCCTGGACGCGCTGGAGATCGCGATGCACCAGGCTGCCGCCGCACGCGAGTTCGAGAACGCCGCGTGGTACCGCGACCAGCGCGAGCGGCTGCAGCGCACCCTCGGCCGCCAGCGGCAGATCGCCGCGCCCGTCCACGACCACAACGTCATCCTCGTCGAAGCCCTCGCACCCGGCTACAACGACTTCGAGGACGGTGGTGCCCAACTGTTTCTCATCCGTCACGGCCGTCTCGCGGCCCGCTTCGATCTCCCCTCGACGCTGGACGACGCGACGGTGGAGCATCTGCGCGACACGCTGGAGGAGCACTTCGACCCGATGTCGCCGCCGCCGGAGCAGCACCTTCGCGCCGACGTGGACGAGATGCGCATCCTGGCCGCGTGGATGCGCCGATTCCCCGGCGCGAGCCGACAGGTGCGCTGGGAGCCGCACCTCCCGACCGAGGAGTTCCTGACCGACGTGCTGCTCGCGGCGGGCTCCGTCCTGCCGGATACCGAGGAGGCCATCGAGGAGGACGAACTCTGACGGGTCCGCCTCGGTGAGGGGGGAGAAACACCGAGGCGGGCAGAGCTGGCGCACACCGCGCGACGCAGCGGTACGTTCCAGGTGCTCACCGACTTGCTCTGCCATGCGCCCGCTCGCGTTTGCCTTCGTCCTGCTCGCCACCACCGCCAGCGCTCAGACCGGCTGTGCCTCCGCAACCGACGGAGAGGCCACAAGCGATCCGGCTCCCGATACCTCCCAGGTGGTGGAGACGCGCGAGATCACCGCGGGCGAGACGGCCGTGATGCTCGTCACGGAGATCCACGCCCCGTCAGCCGAGAACCGTGAGGTCCCGCCTGCGATGCTCAACGTGCACGACAACGAGCGCACCAGCGTAGACGCCGCGCTGGACGTGGTTCGCGAGACCGGAGGCCTCGTGATGCACCTGACCCACACGGGGGACCGCAACCTCACCTTCGAGGTGGACGGCCGGAGCTACACCGCCGACCCCAACCGGATGTTCACCGCCATCGGGCGCGAGCGGACCCTCTCGCAGCACTCCACCGCCTCCCCGGCCGCGCTCGATGCCCTCGCGGCGTTCGCAGACGAGGTGCTGGCCGCCTACACAGCCCTGGACCCGGCGGTCGTCGTCGCGCTGCACAACAACACAGACGAGCGGTACTCCGTCGCGAGCTATCTCCCCGGCGCCGACTACGCCTCGGATGCCGCCGACGTGACCCTCCACGAGGGCACCGACCCGGACGACTTTTTCTTCGTGACCGACCGCGCGCTGTTCGACGCTCTCACCGCCCGGGGCTTCAACGCGGTCCTCCAGGACAACGACGCCGCGACCGACGACGGGTCGCTCTCGGTCTGGGCCGCGCAGAACAACCGGCCGTACGTCAACGTGGAGGCGCAGCACGGCCATCGTGAGGAACAGGCGCGCATGATCCGTGCGCTCGTGGAGGTCCTGGCCGCGCGCTGACCCGGTCCGCCTCGGTACCGAGGCGGGGGCAGCCATGCGAATGCCTCCCGAGGACTGGGGAGGCGACGGGTGAGAGTCGGAGCATTTCTTTCGCTCTCCCTGCCCCCGCTGTCATGCGTCTCTTCGTCGCCCTCGCGCTTCTGCTGCTCGCCGGTCCAGCCCGAGGCCAGTTCCCCCTCCCGGTCCTCGGCCCCGACGACACCGACTGGGAAATCCTCCAGATCGAGGCGGCACCCAACGGCGCGTTCTACGTGCTCGGCTCGTTCGAAGGCGAGTTGATCCTGACGCCCGGCATGTCTCCGGATCTCGTGTGGGACGCCCCCAACCCCACGGGCTTCCTCGCGCGGATCAGCGACGCCGGTCTCGTGGAGTGGGCGTTCCCTCTCGAAGCCCGCCGCCAGAACTTCGGAGACGAGTCGTCGGCCACACCGAAGCGGATCGCGGTGCTCCCCAACGGAGACGTGGTGCTGCTCGGGACCCTCGGGTTCATCCTGGAGATCGACCTCGACCCGGGACCCGGGCAGGAGGTTCTGACGGCGGGACGGGACATCTCCGCGTTCGTGGTTCGCTACACCGCGGACGGCGCATACGTGTGGAGCGCGGCGATGAACCTGACCGGGAGTGTCGCGAACACGAACGCGATGGGCCTCGGTGTGGACGGCGGGCGGGTGTTCGCGCTCATCCCGGCCGCATTCGACGCCGACCCCGGACCGGCCGAGGTGGTGACGACGGTACCCGCCCTCGTCGCGATGGACGCCGCGACGGGCGCCTCGGTGTTCGTGGAAGAGACCTCGCTTCCCCTCGCGGGCACGTTCTCGCCCTCCGTCGCGCACGACCTCGCCGCGGGAGGCGGGAGCGTCTACATCGTCGGTCACTCGCTCCCTTTCAACGGGGCGAATCGCTTCACGCTCTCGCGTCACGATGCCGCCACCGGCGTGGAGACGTGGACGTTCACCACGACCGAGGGCCGGGACCTCCTCACCTCGCTCGACATCGGCGCGAACGGGACGCTGATCGCAGCCGGGCCGCTCTCTTCCTCCGCGACCGGCATCGCGCTGGACCCGTCGGATCCTGGAACGCTCACGCTCTCGCGCGACGACACCTTCCGAACGGCTCTCGCGCGTTACACCCCAGGGGGCGTGCTGGAGTGGGCCGAGGCGATTCCGGTCAACATCGGCGCCTGGGGCGGGGGGATCGCCGTGGAGGGCGGCGAGGTGTTCGGGTCCGGCTTCGGGCACCTCCGCGTGTTCTCCGAGGCGGATGGCTCCCTCTTGCGCTCGCTCCCCGACGCGGTGGGCAATCCGAACCTGCGAGACGTGGGAGCCAGCACCCGTCATGTGGTGAGCTACGTGGACCCCGAGGACAACGACAGCTTCGAGATCCAGGGCGTGCCCGACGGGCTCCCGCCGACGCTCCTCGTGCAGTTCGAACGGAGCGACCTGAGCCTCATCCTCTCACCGCCGGTGGCCTCAGAGCCCGCTGCCGAGTCGCGTGTGGGGGCGATAGATGTTCCGCATCCGCATCCGCACCCGCTTCGCTCGCAGGGCACCGTCTCGGTCTCGCTTCCCGAGGCAGCTGATGTGCGTCTCGCACTCGTGGACGCACTCGGTCGTGAGGTGGCCGTTCTCCGCGAGGCGCCGATGGCGGCAGGGGCGCACACGGTCCGCCTGGATGCGCAGGATCTCGCCCCGGGTGTGTACCTCCTCGTGCTGGACGCCGACGGCCATCGCGCCACACGCCCTGTCGTGGTCGCGAGGTAGACCGCCTCGGTACCGAGGCGGGAGCGTTCAGCCGAGGTCCTCCAGCGGGCCGACCCGTTCCAGTTCCGTCGCGATCCAGTCCCGCACGCGTGCCTGAAGCGCGGGCACGTCGCGCCGGGTGAGCCCTTCGGTGGGGATCGGCTCGCCGAG
>JBCCPW010000072.1:0-10851 GCA_039024735.1 Bacteroidota bacterium | reverse complement strand
GCACCGGTCACCCTCTCACGGAACTCGTCTGCAACGACGACGACCCCGGTAACACGGCCACAGGTGACTTCACCTCCCGCATCGCGGACTTCGCCGTCACCGCAGGCACGACGTACTACATCCGGGTGTCGTCGTACGCTCAGGGTCGGATCGATGGTGAGGCCCGGCTCTCATTCTCCGGTCCCGCGCTGGTGTCCAACGAAGAGGCCCCCGAGATCCGTCGCCTGGCGCTGAGCCCAGCCCTGCCGAATCCAACCGTCGGCCGGACCGAGATGACCCTCTCGGTCGGCACGCCGCAGACACTCGACGTGGGCGTGTACGACGTGCTCGGCCGCCGCGTCTTGGACGTGTACACGGGCGCCGCTGCCGCGGATCTGTCGCTCGTCATCCAGACGACCACGCTTCGCTCGGGCACGTACGTGGTTCGCGCCACGGGCGAGGCCACGGCAGCGACGCGCACGTTCACGGTCGTGCGGTAACCTCACGCCCCCCTCGTTCCTCGGGAGCCTGCGCCCCGGTCCGCCTCGGTGGGCCGGGGCGCGCCACGTCTGGCCCTCTCCGCCTCGGTGACGCCATCCTTCCGTCCGGTGGACGCACCGAGGCGAGTTGGGGTGCTCACGCGCCTGAACGGGCCAAACCGGTACGCTCTGCGAATTCGCGCGGCGTCACGACCGGGATGCCACGCCACGGGTGCAATGGAAGGAGGTGCCGCTTGTCGCCCGTGACGAGGGCGTCGGCGCGGCCGTCCAGCGCGAGCGCCAGGAGGGCGTTGTCGTCTGGGTCATCGCTATCGGAGACGCTCGCCGTCACTCGGACCCGCTCTGCTCTCGCCCGGACGAACTCGACGAATCGCGAGCGTTCGTCTGCCGTGAGGTACCGGTCGAACTTGGGTCGCGCGAGTCGGCTGGTCAATTCTTGAAGCGTGGCGTCCGACACCAGCAGCGCTCCCGACCCAACGACGTGAGAGACGACGCGCATGGGGAGCCCCCCGGCGTTCAGCGCAGCGCTGATGAGGACGTTCGTGTCGATGACGGCGCGCGGTCCCGCAACGTCAGTCATACACCTCGCCGTCAAGGAGATCGGTCAGCGCGTCCGCAGTCAATCCACGATCTCGGGCGGCGGCGCTGAGGTCCTGCGACAACGCTCGGAACTCCTCGGCGGCGCGCTGGCGGCGCAGTACGTCGGCCACCACATCGTCGGGAGACACGCCGAGCTTCTCGCTGCGGCGGCGGACCCACCCGGAGAGGTCGCGGTTCGAGATAGAGACAGTCATGCCTCAAGTGTACGAGCGGAGCATCCGACTGCCAACCACCAACGCGCTCGTCCACACGCTCCGCCTCGGTGACGCCATCCTTCCATCGGGTGGACGCACCGAGGCGGGCGAGGTGACACGACGGCTTCACACGCCCCGGCGATCTTCCGCGCCTCCGGCGCGTTCGCGCTGCTCCGGCGGGCGTCTCCGCCGCCAGGCCCCCACCCGACTCGATGGCGACGACCCAGAAGGCTCCGAAGAGGAAGACGACCAAGACAAACGGCAAGGCGAAGCCGAACGGCGCCGCCCAACGGTTCACCGGCCGCGAGCTCGTCGTCACAGGCGCCCGGCAGCACAACCTCAAGGGCTTCGACCTCACGATTCCCAAGAAGTCGCTGGTGGTGGTGACCGGACCCTCCGGAAGCGGCAAGTCCTCGCTCGTCTTCGACACGATCTACGCCGAGGGCCAGCGCCGCTACGTGGAGAGCCTGAGCGCCTACGCGCGCCAGTTCCTCGACCGGATGGACAAGCCGGACGTGGAGATGATCACGGGCCTCTCCCCCGCCATCGCCATCGAGCAACACAACGGGACGCGCAACCCACGCTCTACCGTCGCGACGCAGACCGAGGTCTACGACTACCTCCGGCTCCTCTTCGCGCGGATCGGCACGACGTTCTCGCCGGTCTCCGGCGAGGCCGTCACGAAGGACAGCCCACGGTCCGTCGCGGAGGAAATCCAGACCACCCTGGCGGACGGCACGCGGTTCTATCTCGGCTTTCCCGTGCCCAGCCACAAGGGCACCAAGAAGGCCGACGAGTTGGCGGCGCTCCGCGCCCGAGGTTTCGCGCGGATCGTGGTGCTGCCCACCGAGAAGCAAGCCGCGAAGGGCGCAGCACCGGAGATTGTGGACCTGACCGAGACAGATCCGGCGGAGGTCCGAACCGCCACGGCCCGGTTGCTGGTCCTCGTGGACCGCTTGGCCGTGCGCGAGGGCGACGAGTCCACCACGAGCCGCATCGCGGACAGCGTGGAGCAGGCCTTCCGCGAGGGCGACGAGCGCGTGGTCGTCGTCACCGTGCCGAAGGAGGGCGCGAGCGAGCGTCTGGACTTCTCGGCCCTCTTCGAGCGCGACGGGATCGTCTTCGAGGAGCCCTCGCCGCAGCTGTTCAGCTTCAACTCGCCGCTCGGCGCGTGCCCCACGTGCCAGGGCTTCGGGCGGGTCCCGGGGATCGACCCGGACCTCGTGGTGCCCAACCCCGACCTCACCCTCCGGCAGGGCGCCATCGCGCCGTTCCGTACGGAGCAGTGGAGCACCCACCAGCGCGAGTTGGTCCGCATGGCCGCGCGAGAGCAGATCGACCTCGATCTACCGTACCAGCTCCTCCCGCAGGAGCACAAAGACCTCGTCTGGAACGGCCGGGGCGACTACCTCGGCGTGCGCGGGTTCTTCCGGTTTCTGGAGCGGAAGAGCTACAAGATGCACTTTCGCATCTACGCCGCCCGCTTCCGCGGCTACACGCGCTGCCCGGACTGCGACGGCTATCGGCTGCGTCGGGCGGCCCTGAACGTCAAGATCGAAGGCCCCCGCCTCGGTAGCGCGATGGACCTCCCCGGGGACACCACCGAGGCGGGCAGTTCCACCACCGAGGCGGGCGACACCGAGTGGCTTCACATCGGCGAGGCGAGCGAGCTGACCACCGCCGACGCCCAGCGCTTCTTCGACGGCCTCGTGCTCACGGAGCACCAGCGCGCCATCGCCGGGCGCGTGCTGGACGAGGTGCAGAAGCGACTCCGATACCTCGTGGAGGTCGGCCTGGACTACCTCTCGCTGGATCGCCTCGCGATGACGCTCTCCGGCGGCGAGACGCAGCGCATCAACCTCGCGACCTCCCTCGGCTCCAGCCTCGTGGGCAGCCTCTACGTGCTCGATGAGCCCACCATCGGCCTCCACCCGCGCGACAACGACCGGCTGATCTCCATCCTCGAAGGTCTCCGCGATATCGGCAACACCGTTCTCGTCGTGGAGCATGACGAGCAGATGATGCGCCGCGCCGACCAACTCATCGACATCGGGCCGGGCTCGGGCGTCCACGGCGGGCACGTCATCTTCCAGGGCACCTTCACCGAGGCGGTGGAGGACGACGCGAGCCTGACCGGTGCGTACCTCTCGGGCCGCCAGTCCATCCCGGTCCCGGAGACCCGCCGCGAGGTGGACCCGGAGCGCCAGGTCGTAGTGCGCGGCGCGCGCGAGCACAACCTCAAGCGCCTCGATGTGGCCTTCCCGCTGGACATGATCACGGTCGTGACCGGCGTCTCGGGCTCAGGCAAAAGCACCCTCGTGCACGACACGCTCTACTCCGGCCTCGCGCGGCTCAAGGGCGGGGAGGCCTCCGGCGTGGGCGCACACGACGCCATTGAGGGCGCCTCGCTCGTGGACGCCGTCGAGATGATCGACCAGTCGCCCATCGGGAAGTCGCCTCGGTCCAACCCCGTCACGTACGTCAAGGCATTCGACGCCATCCGCGATCTCCTCGCGAGCACGCACCAGGCGAAGGTGCGCGGCTACCGCGCGGGGACGTTCTCGTTCAACGTGCCCGGCGGGCGCTGCGAGGTCTGCCAGGGCGACGGCGTGGTGAAGGTGGAGATGCAGTTCCTCGCGGACCTCTACTTGGAGTGCGAGGCGTGTCACGGCAAGCGATTCAAGCAGGACGTGCTGGAGATCCGCTACAAGGGCAAGAACGTAGCCGACATCCTCGCGATGACCGTTGACGAGGCGGTGGACTTCTTCGCCGGGCAGAAGCGGATCGAGAACAAGCTGAGTGTGCTTCAGGAGGTCGGCCTGGGCTATCTGACGCTCGGTCAGCCCGCCAATACGCTCTCGGGTGGCGAGGCGCAGCGCGTCAAGCTGGCCGCGCACCTTGGCAAGCGGCACAGCGGCCACACGCTCTATCTCTTCGATGAGCCCACCACGGGACTCCACTTCGATGACATCGCGAAGCTCCTGAAGGCGTTCAACGCCCTCGTGGAAGCGGGCCACTCCGTCATCCTCATCGAGCACAACCTGGACGTGATCAAGGCGGCCGACTGGATCCTCGACATCGGCCCTGAGGGGGGGCGCCGAGGCGGGTTCGTGGTGGCCGAGGGCACGCCGGAGCAGATCGCGGCGCACGAGACAAGCCACACCGGCCGCTTCCTGCGGCAGATCCTCGGCTGACCCACTCCCGCCTCGGTGCCTCCGTGGATCTTCCCTCAACGGCACCGAGGCGGAGAGGATGGGGCGGTCAGTTGCCCCTTCCTCGCCGACCGAGGCGTTCCGTCGCATCGCGCACGCGAGGCTGTTGCAGGACACGGGGCCCCGTGTTTCCTTCGCAGAACAGATCGCGTGGCTGCTCCGTGGCGGCGGGGTCCATGAGTGTCAGGAGAGCATCGCGGGTGTCGTTGCCGAGGTCGTGGATGTCGGTCAGGCGGTCCACGAAGTCCTCCAGGTTCATGTCGCCTTTGGCGAGCGGCGCCGGGTATCCATCGGCGGGGTGCGCGAGGAAGGTGGTGAGCACATCCTTGAACACGATCTGCGGCGAGTCGCACGCGCCGACGACCGTGAGTTCCCCGTGCTCCGTGATGGCGTTGGTGGACGAGCGGAAGGTCCGGCTGGTCGCACTGCCTTCGTACGTCCAGCTTTGGAGGCGCCCCTTGATGAGGGTGCGGAGCGAGGCAATCCAGCCGTAGTCGTGGTCTTCGACCTGGCCGATGGACGTGAGCCGGTTGGTGCTGCCCTCACAGGTGAAGCCGTCCTGCATCGCGTCGCGCGTGACGGGAAGCGGCGCGTCGATGCCAAAGAGGATCTTCGCGAGGCGCTCGGCGGCAAACTCCGCGAAGCCCTCGTGGAAGGCGATGTACGTGGGCTCGAAGCAGTGCGTGGAGCCCGAGGTGAGCAGGTTCAGCGCGAGATCCTCCTCACCCGTGGAGTGCTGGTACGCCCAGATGTGCATCGCCTCGTGGAGGAGTGCATTGACCGTGAGGTGACTCTCGCAGGCACCCTCCGCTGGGACGAGCCGGTTCTCGGGGCAATCGTTCGCGCGGAAGATGTAGACGACGTTCGTGAAGGGGTTAGCGTAGCTGGCCTCCACACCGTCTCCCGCGAGGGCGCTGTTGTGGGGGAATTTGACCTTGAGCGGCTCGGTGAACGTGTAGCCGGAGCCGTAGGACTCCAGTTGGTCCAGTAGGGCGGTGTAGACGACCCACGCCTCGGCGTGGCCGCGCGCTTCCATCTCGCCGAGATCGTGAGCGTGCTGCCAGTCGAACGTCTTCGTGCCGAGGTCAACGGTGTGGTCGGTCTGGGTACCGTCCTGGTCCACGATGGTGTACCATTTCACCTTGTTCAGAGACGAGGTGGCGTTGCCGTGGCGAAGCTCCAGGTCGTCGCTCTGAAACTTGACCTTCACCCGGAAGCGGCGGACGCCGTCGCATGAACTGAGCGTGGGCGTGTGGCGGACGGTGAACTCGCCTCGGCTGTTGGTGGTGACCTCGGCCCACTTGTCGTAGGTGCCCCACACGCCGCCGCCGACGGAGGAGAGCCGGAGGGCGGCGGACACTTTGACCTTGACCCCCGCGAGGTCGGAAAACTCGCCGATGGCCCCTTCGAGTTCAGGCATGGCGTGGTTGACGCGGACGGCGCCGGTCACGGTCCACTCGCAGCCGTTGCCCGACGCAGAGGGGGTGACGGTCGCTGTGGTCGTCATCGCGGAGGCCGGAAGCACCAGCATCGCGAGAAGGAGAGGGAGAGATCGCATGGGGAGGAAGGGCAGGTCCGCTCGGTCGTGCGCCGGATCCGCGCGAAGTGGATCACCGTCCTGTCGCATCCCGCCTCGGTCCTTCTGACAGCACCGAGGCGGGCCGGTCCCGCCGGTATCTTCGCGCCTGTCCCATCGCCGCCCATGCAGCTCCCCCTCGACCTCCGCCCCGACGAGCCCACGCCCGAGATCGACGCCCAGGGCCGCCGCAAGCTCTACGTCGCCGTCGCGGGCAACATCGGGGCAGGCAAGAGCACGCTGACCAAGTTCCTCGCGGAGTACTTCGGCTGGACGCCCTTCTACGAGAGCGTGGACGACAACCCCTACCTCTCGGACTTCTACGCGGACATGCCGCGCTGGAGCTTCAACCTCCAAGTGTACTTCCTCTCCAGCCGGTTCCGCCACCAGAAGGAGATCGAGCGCGCGCCCGAGTCGGTGGTGCAGGACCGGAGCATCTACGAGGACGTGGAGATCTTCGCGCGCAACCTCCACAACATGGGCCTGATGGACAGCCGCGACTACGAGAACTACGCGGCGCTCTTCGCCATCATGACGGCGTATCTGAAGCCGCCGGATCTGCTGGTGTACCTCCGCGCGAGCGTCCCGACGCTCGTACGCCAGATCCAGAGCCGAGGCCGCGACTTCGAGACAGGCATCCGGCTGGACTATCTGGAGCGGCTCAATGGGCTCTACGAGGACTGGATCGAGCGGTACCCGCACCCCAAGCTCGTCATCGAGACGGACGCGCTGGACTTCGTGAAGGAGCCCGAGGACCGGTTCCAGATTCTGAGCCGCATCGAGAGCCGCCTCTACGGGCTCTTCCCCGAGCGCTCGGCGCCGGTGGAGGGGTGACGCCCATGCGGACCCGGCCCGCCTCGGTCGCGCCGTGGACCCACCGAGGCGGGCGGACGTGGCTCGCTCTCCTCGCGATGCTCGCCGCTTCCGCCTCGGCGCAGGACTCGACGGGCGTCGCCACGTTGACGCCTCCGGCGGACACGACGGCGCTCGTCGCGCCCTCCGTGGCTGCCGTGGGACCGACGCTCTCCCCCGTTCCCGCCCTCACCAACGCATTGGACGAGGGCTGGCTCCTCCAGCGCGTCTCGACGCACGAGGCCGCCGCACGGCTCTCGGTGTGGACGTACGGGCTGGGAGCCCCGGGCCATCTCGCGGGGCTCGCGCTGGATGGCCTCGCGCCCTCCCGCACCGGGGCCGTGCTCGACGGGCGACCGCTGGACGACCTCTTCACAGGCGCCGCTCGCACGGATCTGATCCCGCGAGAGGTGACGGACCGCCTCCGCCTCGGCACCGAGGCGGGCGCCCCTGTCGTGCTCACCACCTCGCTTCGGCCCTTTCGCGAGGGCGCGCCGGTGACGGAGCTTCGATTTCACTCCGGCGGGCTCGGCCTCCAGCACGTCTCAGGGACCCACGCGCAGACGCACCGCGCGCCATGGGGGCTCGGTGGGCGACGGTCGCGCATGACCGTCACATTCCACGTGGGCAGCCGCCAGTCCGACGGCGCGATCTCGGGCGCGAGGCTCCGGCACGTCCACGCCCTCGGCCGGGTCTCTGTCGCGGCGCCACGGTGGGCCGCAGAGGTCACCCACCACTACACCGACCAGTCTGCGGGGGCTCGCCGAGGCGTCCTAGACAACGGCTCGTTCTTCGACCCCTTCCGCGCGACCGTCCTCGACCCGGCGGCAGAGCGATCCACCGTCCGCAACGAACTGTCCGCCTCGGTCCGGACGCGCGTGATCGGACCCGAGCCCGCGTCGCTCTGGGCGTCGTGGACGCGCCAGCTCTCGCGCTACACGCCCGGCACCGACACGGTCTCGGCCGTCGGCAACCGGTTCGCCGTGGGCGTCACGCAGCGGCTCGGATCGGGGCCTGCGCTCCGCGCGTGGGCCGCCGCCGAAGACGACCCCTGGGGCCGCCTCGACCCTCTCGGCGACGACAACGAACGCCTCCGCGTCCACGCCGCCCTGGCGGACACGCTCCGCCTCGGTGGCGCGAGGGTCATCGCGAGCGCGGGCGGGCATCTCGCCGATGGGCGCCTCGGACCCGAGGTCTCGGTTCGCACCGAGGCGGGACGTCTGTTCGGCGGGGCCTCGTGGATGGGCGTCGTCCCCGGGCGAATCGAGCGCTCCGGCTACGCCTCCACCATCGGGCCAGGCGTTCGGGTGACGCCTGGCGACGCCCCCGCCGAGCAGGTCCTCTCTGCCGAGATCGGCGGCCGGGCCGAGGCGGGCGCGTTTGCCGTCGCGGCGCGTCCGTTCGCGCGGGTGATCTGGGACGCGCACCGGCTCTTGGAGCAAGCGGACGTGGAGGCCACCGGAGCGGACACCGCGGCCTTCGGGTTTGCTCACGCGTCGGCGGCCATCGCGCAGGTCGGCGCGCAGGCATCCGTGGGGTGGCGCGAGGGCATCGTCAACGGACTCTACGCCTCGTCCTCCGCGACCCTGCAGACATGGCCGAGCCGGGACGCCGGAGGTCTCGCGGATCGGATCACCGAGGCGGTTCCAACCGTGTTCGGGTCGGCCCGCCTCGGGTTCCGCGCCGAGCGGGTCGGCACGGGGTCGGCGGCGCTGGATCTCGGCGCGACGGTGCGCGCGTGGACTGCCCATCGGGGGGGGCGCGTCCATCCGGCGACGGGTCTCGTTGCGCTGGCCCGAACGGACGCTCCTCGCCTCCCCGCCCGCGCCGGGCTCGATGTTGATGCGACGGTGCGGTTCGGCACTCGCGCTCGCGTGTTCGTCACCTGGGAGAACCTGCTCTCTGGCCTTGTCTACGACGGGGCGAGGACCGTGCAGGGGGAGCCGCTTCCCGCCCGCCACCTCCGGTTCGGGGTGTTCTGGGCGTTCTCGGGGTAGCGCCGCCCGCCTCGGTGGCACCGAGGCGGGGGTGGTCACACATCGCTGTGTTGGCGCACGTCGCCGTTCTCCCGTGGGTCTCCTGAAGTGGCGGCCCCGGCTGAGACCGACTCCGCCACACGCTCGCCGTCACGCACAATGATGAGCCGCGTCCCCGTCTGGGCAGCGGTTCGGCGCGCGCGAAGAGCGGCTCGTTCGAGCGCAGCCATCGCCCGCTCCACGTGGTCTGGATCTCCTGGGTGTGTCATGATGAACGGTCGAGGATACGAGGAACAACGCCGCTGTTGTCAAACACGGTCCAGTCGTCCGCGAGGGGCGCATACACCGTATTGAAGTTGTTCCATCCGGCGTGGAAACGGCGGCGAATGACCCGTTCGGGTATGTCGTGCCCACCTTGGCGCACCCGCTCCGCGACGCGGGCCACTGCCATTTCGGCATCTGGAAGCTGTAGGAAGTAAATCGAGACGTGATATCCCGCGTCTTGCCACAGGGGAATTGCACGAGTGTAGCCGCGTAGCCGTGCCCACTGAGTGTGGTCTCGACTGCAAAACTCTCGCGCTAGTCGACCGCCTCGTCCACAAGCGCGAGGAGAAGGCGCCCCGCACGGATCGCTGCACGCTCCGGCTCAAAGGGCGACAGCCCCGCCGCGATCAGGTCGGCGTTGATGAAACGAGGACCGTCCGGCTCGTCGGGTAGGTACTCGCGGGCGAACGTGGTTTTGCCCGCTCCATTGGGTCCGGCGATGAGCACAGCGCGAGGCATAGGACCGTGTTCTCCCGCCTCGGTGGCACCGAGACGAACCGAGGCGGGGATGGGTCTCTGAGCGGATCAGGACTCCAGGAGTTGCCACCCCTGGGTGAGCTTGGCCTGTGCGTGCTTGTACTTCAACGTCTCCTGGACGCCCGTTGAGGGGTTCAGAATCGTCACCACCTCGTTCCGGCCGATGCGGCGGTCCACGACGACGGGGCCCGCCTTCACGGTCGGGTCGCGCTCGGCAGCGGCACCGTTGCCGCCCGAGCCGCCCTTCGCGCCAAAGCTGGACGCGTAGTTCGGGCTCCCCGCCTCGTGCTGCGTCTGGGCGCGGCTGGCGTCCATTCGCGGCTTGCTGACCTCCTGCACGCGGCGCGAGGCCTTCGTGCGGCTGTCGCCCTGCACAAGGGGTCCGGCCTTGAAGACCAGCGAGACCACCTCTTCATCGATGGTGATGATCATCTCCTTGAAGAGACGATAGGCCTCCATCTTGTACTCGATGAGCGGGTCCTTCTGGCCGTACGCCCGCAGCCCGACCCCCTCCTTCACCTCGTCGAGGTCGCGGAGGTGCTCGGTCCACTTCCCGTCGATGGTGGAGAGCACGGCGGCACGCTCCAGCGCATCGTTGATCTCCTGGCCCTCCGTCTCCAGCACGTCCGACGACTGGACGACTGCCCGAAGCACCTTCCGGCCGTCCGTGAAGTCCACGAACAGGCGCTTCGACGCGTCCTCTCCGCTTGCCTCCATCATCTGGCGGGCGCTGTCGTAGTACGGCCGCGCGTAGGCGGCGCGCTTGCGACGGTAGTGCGCCAGCGCCTCGTCCAGGATGTGCTCCACGAGGCCGCTCTCGCCGAGCATGTGCGCCTTCTGCGGGTCGAGGTCGAGGTCGAACGCGAGGTGGCGGCGGAGCGCCTCCCGGATCTCCTCCAGGTCGCCATTGCCGAAGTGGGCCTCCACGGTCCGCTCCACGAACTGGCGGAGCATGTCCAGGATCTCGCCTCGGAGGCGATCGCCCTTGAGGGCGTGCATCCGGCGGTCGTAGATGACCTCGCGCTGCGCGTTGAGCACGTCGTCGTATTCGAGCGAGCGCTTGCGCCGGGCGAAGTTGTTCTGCTCCACCTTGGTCTGGCTCCGCTCGATGCCCTTGGTGATCCACTTGTGCTCGATCACCTCGTCCTCCTCCATGCCCAG
>JBCCPW010000071.1:0-10894 GCA_039024735.1 Bacteroidota bacterium | reverse complement strand
TTCACCGAGCACGTGCGCAAGCAGATGGAGGCCTGGGCCGAGCGCAACGGCTACAACCTCTACGGCGACGGCCTCCGCGTGGTCACCTCGCTGGACTGGCGTGTGCAGCAGGCCGCGCAGCGGAGCGTCGAGACGTTCGGGCGCGCGTTGCAGAGCGTCGCGGACGTGGAGTGGGGCCGGAGCAGCCCGCGCCTCCTCGGCCGCACCACGGCGCCCTACGTGGAGGCACGAAATAGCGTGACGCCGTTCGGTCACTTCTGGAGCCGCCGGTCCGCCGTGGTGGACCAGTTCATCCGCGAGGCCGCCGAGTACCAGCGTGCCCTCGCCGACGGCGCCACCGAGGCGGACGCTCTCGCGCAGCTTCGCGCCGACTCGGAGTTCATGGCGGACCTCAAGGAGGAGAAGACCCGTCTCCAGGTCGGCTTCACCGCCATCGATCCGCACACCGGGCACGTCCGCGCCTGGGTGGGCAGCCGGGGGTACCGCACCGACCCGTACGACCACGTGGCCCGCGCGCGCCGCCAGCCCGGTAGCACCTTCAAGCCGTTCGTCTACGCCCGCGCCCTCGAAGAGAACTGGAGTCCCGAAGACACCCTGCCGGATGATTCCGTGGAGGTTCGCCTGACCGACGATGAGATCTGGCGCCCCACCAACGCGGACGGCCGCATCACGGGCGAGGACGTGACCCTCCGCGACGCCCTCGCGCAGTCGCGCAACACTGTGACCGCCCGCCTCGGTCAGGAGGTGGGGGCGCGGGACGTGGCCCGCCTCGCGCGGCGGGCGGGCGTGAACCGGAGCGAGTTGGACGCCGTGCCGTCCATCGCGCTCGGCACCGAGGAGGTCTCGCTGCTGGAGATGACCTCGGCGTACGCCACCTTCGCTGCCGCCGGGATGTACCGCGAGCCGGTCACCATCCTCCGCATCGAGGACCGCGAAGGGAATGTGCTGCAGGAGTTCGCGCCGCGAGAGAAGCAGGCGATGGCCCCCGAGGTGGCTCACACCGTCGTGGACATGATGCGCGATGTCGTAGACGAGGGCACGGGCCGCCAACTCCGCACCGAGTTCGGCGTCCGGGCGGACGTGGCGGGCAAGACCGGCACCACCCAGGACGGCATGGACGGCTGGTTCCTCGCCATCCATCCCGATCTCGCGATGGGCGCGTGGGTCGGCTTCAGTGATCCGCGCGTGACCTTCCGCACGAGCTACTGGCAGCAGGGCGGCCACAACGCCCTCCGCGTCACCGGCGATGTGGCCCGGACCCTCCTGCGCCGGGGCCTCCTGAGTCCAGAGCCACGCTTCCCTGAGGTTCCCCGCCGGACGAACGACGGCTTCCTGGACAGCGTCGGCGACTGGTTCGCGGGCGTGTTCGACGAGGGCGTCTCGCGCAAGGTGCTCCCAGACCCGACGGACCGCACGCCTGACGACGACTGGGACAACCGCCGGTGGCGTGCCGAGCGCTCCGACGGGGAGCCCGACCCGCTCGCGGAGGCCATCCGGGAGGTGGAACGGCTGCGCGAGGACGCGATGGAGAGCCTGGATCCCCGGGATCGGGCCGCGATGGAGCGTGTCCTCAACGACGCCGCGCGCCAGTTGGAGCGCGAGGCCAGCCGAGCGTCGCGTGACGCCGAACGTGCCCTCCGCGAACTGGAGCGCGAGGCCGCCCGGGCCGCTCGCGATGCGGCGCGGGACATTTTCCGGTAGCCCGCCTCGGTGTCTTCCGTATGCCCACCGAGGCGGGCCGCCCGGTCATCCGTGGTGTTCAGGAGCGGAAAGCCGCGAAAGGACTGTGAGGGTCACAGCGGCATCGTGCCGGAGGGAGGGGAAGAGAACACCCCAGACGCTCCGCCTCGGTGGCTCCGCCTCGGCACCGAGGCGGGACGGAAGCGTCCCTTGGCTTACCCGCGTGATGTCGGGGGAAACAGGTCGTTCGGAAGCCGTCGTCTGCGGCGCCACCAGATCGCCCCCGCGATCCACACGGGCACGTTGAGCATCGCCATCCACACGAGGGCAGTCGTCCAGAGGGGCTGCCAGTCCACCGAGGCGAGGTCGTCCTCTCCACCCGAGTCCACGAGCCACGCGGCGTGGCCCATCGTGGCGCCCACCGCGAGCGTCGCGCAGAACCACAGCACGGCACCCACCACCGCGACCGTCCCCGGCCCATCCCCCCGGTGGCTCACGACGACGGAATCCCCCGCTCTTCGTCCCGCACGCGGACCACGTCGGCGATCTCTTGGCGGTCCAGCGCCTTGTCGCTGAGGTGGTACGCCAACTCGGCGATCTGCTGGTCTTTCTGCGGCGCCTGGTTCCACTCCGGGTGCGCGTTCTCGATCAGAGAGACGAGGATGCGGAGGTACGGAAAGCGATCCTGAGGCGTGCCCAACTCGGCGATGGCCTCGGCAAAGAGCTGCGTGTTGCGGCCGACCTGACGGTCGAGGATGCGGCGGTCGTACTGCATGAGCGGGGGACTGGACGGGCGAGGGGCGGGGGCCGGTGGCAGGTCGGGCCAGAAAGGGACGGCGTATACTTCGCCATGCGCGCCACAGTTCGCGCGCTCCCCCCGATGGCTGTCCGCGTTTCCTCGTTCCCCAATCCCCGCCCGCCGTACCGGCTGGACCTGCTGCCCGTCGTACCGCCGTTTTTCCGCCGCGCGCGGAACAGCGAGGTTCACGCGGGTGAGCTGGTCTACTACGGTCCTGCGCCCGCGTACTACGGCATCGGGGAGGTCGTAGGGGAGACGGACGAGCACGTCGTCGTGGACTTTCGCGGGACGGGCATGTTCGGCGTCCACCAGGAGGCGCTCTCGCGTCGGTACGTGCTGCCCATCCCGGAGGACCGCGCGGGATTGCTGTAGGCGCAAGGGTCTCCGCCTCGGTGGATCTGCACACGCACCGAGGCGGAAGAGCGGTGGCCGGAAGAGGCTATCGAGTTCGGACCCTCGCGGTACTCGGCGCCGCTGTCGGTGTGCCTATAATTGGCGCGTCCACCCGATACCTGCCCGATGAACCGCCGCGACTTCGTCCGTCTCGCCTCCGTCGTCCCGCTCCTCGGCGTGCTGAAGGGCTGCAGCGTCTGGCCACAGAGCAGGCTCGCCCGGAACCGGGACGAGTCGGTCCTGATCGTGGGTGCAGGGGTGGCGGGGCTCGCCGCCGCCGACCGACTGCGGATGAGCGGCTACACCGCCGTCACGATCCTTGAGGCCCGGGACCGAACCGGGGGACGGGTGTGGACCAGCCACGCGTGGGACGGAGTGCCGGTGGACCTGGGAGCCTCGTGGATCCATGGACCACGCCGCAACCCCATCACCCGGCTGGCCCGTGAGGCGGGCGCCGAGATGGTCGCGACCGACTTCGACGATCTGACCCTCTACGGGCCGAGCGGAGCCGCCATGGGCCCCGACGAACTCCGTGCCCTGGAGCGCCTTGGACGCAAGCTGGATTCGGCGATGGGGTCACGTTCGGGGCGAGACGCGACGACGCTTCGGGACCGCCTGAGCGCTGCCCTCGGCGATCTGTCTCCTCAGGACCAAACGGACATTGACTTCCTGATCCACTCCCTTGTGGAGCAGGACTTCGCGGAGGATGTGGAGAACCTCAGCCCCCACGTTCTGGAAATCGGAAAGACCTTCGGCGGTGGAGACGTGCTCTTCCCGGGCGGGTACTCTGCCGTTTTCGCGCCTCGGTTCGAAGGGCTGGACGTTCGGACGGGGCACGTCGTAGACACCGTGGAATGGGGCGGTGGAAGCGTGACCGTATCGACGAACCAGGGCACGTTTCAGGCAGACCGAGCGATCATCACGCTCCCCCTCGGTGTGCTGAAGCGAGGGGCCGTCACCTTCGACCCAGTGCTACCAGAAGCCAAGCGCGATGCCATCGGCGCGATGGGAATGGGCTGCCTGAACAAGCTCTACCTCCGGTTCCCGGACGTTTTCTGGGCCGACACCGAGGGACTCAGCTACCAACCGCCTCAGGGTCGGCGGTGGTCCCAGTGGGTGAACTACAGCTTTTACACGCCGTCCCCCGTACTGATCGCTTTCAACGCTGGGGACACCGCTCGGGAGACGGAGGAACTGACGGATGACGAGACCGTGGCCGATGCCATGGATGTGCTGCGCCGCATCTACGGGACCTCCATTCCGGAGCCCACAGGCTTTCAGCGCACGCGGTGGAACTCGGATCCCTTCAGCTTCGGATCGTATTCAGCGCGACGCCCTGGCGTTGAGCAGTCCACGGTTCGAGCACTGGGCGAACTGGCAGGCGACCGCATCCTCTTCGCGGGGGAAGCAACCTCGCTGGACTACTTCTCGACGGTGCACGGCGCCTGGCTTTCGGGGATCCGGGAGGCGAACCGCCTGATCGCCACGTAAGAGCACCCTGCCTCGGTACCGAGGCGGAACGACTAGCGCAGATCCAGGCCCCGGTTGAGCACGAGGCTCGGCTGCTCGTACACCGCCTCGAACTGGCCGCTCATCCGGCCGCGCACGATCCGCTGCGCGTTCTGCACGTCCACGCCGCGCGCGTCGAAGTTGAACGTCCCGACGATGCTGTAGGGGTCCACGCTGGAGAGGGCGAGGACACCGTCGGTGCCGTTGAGGATCTGGCCCGTGGCCTCCTCGGGGTCGTCGCCGTCCAGCACGTCGGCGTAGAGGGCGCGTGCGGCCGTGCGCTCCGGGTCCTCGGCGACACCGTACGCGCCGACCGACGGCACACCCCCTGCGAGACGGAAGAGCACGTACTGATAGTCGTCGTACTGGCTGTCGAAGAGGTCGCCCACGAAGAGCCCCAAGACGAACTCCGGCCCGTTCTCCGTCTGGACGACGGTGTAGACCGCCTCGCCCGTCAGGTCCTCCGGAGTCTCGTCATCGTCAGGATCGTCGTCCGGGTCGGTCACGCGGACGCCGTCCACGGTGACATCGGCGATGAACTCGCCGAAGAGGTCGCTGCTCCCAGAGTCGCAGCCGGTGACGAGGAGGAGGGACAGGACCGAGGCGAGGAGCGCGAGGCGGGGCATGGCGCGAGGGAGAGAGGGAGACGCCGGTAGTTTCCGGCGCGTCGGGTGGATCCGGCGTGGACGCACGCCCGGGCTCACCCGTACGTCTCACCTCGTTCCGATTCTCCCTTCTCCTTAAATGCCTCCCGTCCTGCGTCTCGAAAACGTGACCAAACGCTACGGTCAAACGCTGGCCGTGGACGGCGTCTCGTTCACCGCTGAGCCCGGACGGCTCTTCGGCCTCCTCGGTCCGAACGGGGCGGGCAAGACCTCCACCATTCGGATGATCGCGCACATTACGGCGCCGGATGCAGGCACGATCACCCTCGGGGGCGAGCCCGTGAGCCCGGCGACCCAGCGGCGGATGGGCTACCTCCCCGAGGAACGGGGTCTCTATCGCAAGATGCTCGTCGGGGAGCAGCTCGTGTACCTCGCGCGGCTGAAGGGCCGCACCGTCCACGACGCCGAGGCGGACGCCCGACGCTGGCTGGACCGCCTCGGTGCGGCCGAGTGGTTCGGCAAGCGCGTGGAGGAACTGAGCAAGGGGATGCAGCAGAAGGTGCAGTTCATCGCGACGGTGATGCACGAGCCGGACCTCGTCATTCTGGACGAGCCCTTCTCCGGCCTCGATCCCATCAACGCGGACGCGCTCCAGGAGACCGTCGCGGAGATGCGGGCGGCGGGGCGAACGGTCCTCTTCGCGAGCCATCGGATGGAGCAGGTGGAGCAACTCTGTGACGACCTCTGCCTGATCGCGAACGGACGCGTGGTGCTCGCAGGATCGCTCCGCGAGGTGCGCAGCCGGTTCGGGCGCGACACCGCCTCGATCCACTTCGACGGCCCCGACGGCTTCCTCGACCCGCTCACCGAGGCGGGGGCGGTCCGGGTGCTCTCGCGCTCCGCTCACACCGCCACCCTCCGCCTCGGTGACGGCGCGGACCCGCGCGACATCCTCCGCGCCGCGCTCGACAGTGGGGCCGACGTGGACCGGTTCGAGGTCCACGCGCCGCCGCTCGCCGAGATCTTCCGGCAGGCCGTCTCCGGCGAGCCGGTACCCTCTGTCCCCGTCTGACCCCGCCCGCCTCGGTGGGGTGCCCCACGAAACCGAGGCGGACCTACCCGACATCGTTCCAGCCCGTCCCTTTTCGCGTTCCCACGTCCCTGTGAGCCCCATCGCCCTCGTCGCCCGGAGCGAGTTCCTCCGGCGCGTCCGTTCCAAGTGGTTCGTCGCGACGACGCTTCTCGCGCCCGTCCTCACCATCGCGGTCGTCGTGGTCCCCATCGCGGTGATCGCGACGAGCGGGGGCGGAGACACCGTTCGCGAGGTCACCGTGCGAGACGAGACCGGCCGCCTGGCGGAGGCCCTCGCCGCCGAGGCGCCCGATAACCTTCAGTTCGTCCGCACCGATGCCCCCGCCGATACCCTTCGTGCCCGCGTGCTCCGGGGCGAGGTGGAGGGCGCTCTCGTTCTGCCCGATGGCCTCCTCGATGGCGATGCCCGGGCCCGCTACCTCTCCCGCTCCGGCGGTGGTCTCACACTCCAGGCCGACGTGCGCGGCACGGTCCGAGCGGTCGTCCGGGCCGAGCGCGCGCGTGAGGCGGGCGCCAGCGCCGCTGTCCTCGACCGCCTCGATGCCCCGACCGCCCTCGACTTCGTGACCGTCACCGACGAGGGCGACGCCGCGGGTGGTGCCGAGATCGGGTTCCTTGTCGCCAACGTGCTCGCACTGCTTGTCTACGTGGCTGTGCTCCTCTACGGCGCGATGGTGATGCGCGGGGTGATTGAGGAGAAGACCAACCGGATCGTGGAGGTGATCGTCTCCAGCGTGCGGCCGTTCGATCTGCTGATGGGGAAGGTGGTCGGGATCGGTGCGGTGGGTCTGGTCCAGTTGACCTCGTGGGGGGTGTTGCTGATCGCACTCAACGCGGCGGCGGCGCCGCTGCTGGCGCTCCTCTTCGGGCCGGAGGCGTTCGCGCCAAACGCTTCGGCCGTTCCTCCGGGTGGCCCCGCCTCGGCGGTACCGTCGGGCGGAACGTCGCCGGTGGACCCGGCGGCCATCGCGGCCGTCCTCACGCCGGGGCTCCTGGTGGCGTTCGTGCTCTTCTTCCTCGGCGGGTACCTCCTCTTCGCGAGTCTCTTCGCGGCGGTCGGGAGCATGGTCGACACCGAGGCGGATGCGCAGAGCCTTCAGGTGCCCGTCATCCTGCCCATCATCTTGCCGCTCCTGTTCCTCCCGTTCGTGGTGGACCAGCCCGATTCGGCGCTCTCGGTGGGGCTCTCGCTCTTTCCGCTCTCGTCGCCCGTGCTGATGGTGGTGCGGATGTCGGTCACCGCGGTCCCGCTGTGGCAGGTGCTTACGTCGCTGGGTCTGCTCGTGCTCGCGTTCGTCGGGGCCGTCTGGGTGGCGTCGCGGATCTACCGCGTGGGCATCCTCATGACGGGCAAGAAGGCGACGTTCAAGGACTTGGCGCGATGGGTCCGCGAGGCGGGGTGAGGTTGGCTTCGTATGCCTCTCCACCGAGGCGGACGATGACCGCGGACCACGGACGGCCGACCGCCGTTGCGCCTCCTCGGCAGTCCAGAGGCAGCGTTCGGGCCGTGCCCGTCGCTGCCCGGCGTTCCCTCTCAGCACCGAGGCGGGCCTCGTGGGTCCGTACGTTCCGGGCATGACCGACGCCCACGCTGCCCTCCTTCGCGCTGCCTCGGAGTGGATCCGCCTCGGTGAGTCCGAGCACGAGGCGTTGGCGTCGCTGTTCGCCATGCGCGAGGTCGCCGCCCGGACGGCTCTGGCGCGTCCCGGCAGCACGCGGTACGACGTGCTGTTCGTCGCACGGGGGCTGCTTCGGTTCTACTACCCCGGCGAGGACGGCCGCGAGTCCAACAAGGCGTTCGTGGCCGAGGGCGAGTTCGCGGGCGCCCTCGCGAGTGCCCGCCTCGGTGTGCCGCTACTCTATGGCATCGAGGCGTTGGAAGACACGACCGTCCTCGCGGCCCCCTACGAAGCGTTCGCGGCGCTGATGGACCGCGAGCCCGTCTTCGAGCGCCTCGGGCGGCGGCTCGCCGAGACCATCCTCGCCCGGAAGGAGCGCCGCACCCGGGCCTTCCTTCTCCAGTCTGCGACCGAGCGCTACCTGGACCTGAGCGAGACCCGCCCGGACCTGCTCCAGCGCGTCCCGCAGTATCACCTCGCGAGCTACCTCGGCGTGACCGACGTACACCTCTCCCGCATCCGCCGTGAACTGGCCGAGCGTGCGGTTTCTGAACCCATGTAAAGGCGACGGGTCGGGCGGCAGGCACACCTTCGCGTCTCATCCCCCCGTCTCTCATGACTGTCGCTTTTCTCGGCCTCGGCGCGATGGGCCGCCGCATGGCCGCTCACGTCCTCGCCGCCGGACACGATCTCACCGTCTGGAACCGCACGCCCGCACGCGCGGATGCTCTCACCGAGGCGGGCGCCACGCGCGCAGACACCCCTCGCGAGGCGGCATCCGGCGCAGAGATCGTCGTTGCCTGCGTGCGCGATGACATCGCCTCGCGCGAGGTCTGGCTCGGCCCGGACGGCGCGCTCGCCGGTCTCGCGGACGAGGCCATTGCGGTGGAGGCGAGCACGCTCACACCCGGGTGGGTCCGCGAGTGGGCCGAGGCGGTCGGCGCTGCGCGCTGCCTCGATGCGCCGGTCGTGGGCTCGCGACCGCAGGCCGAGGCGCAGGCGCTGGTGTCGCTCGTCGGCGGACGCACCGAGGCGGTGCAGCGTGCACGGCCGGTACTCGAGACGTGGTCCGGCGCGGTGCGCCACGCGGGCGAGATCGGAGCAGGGGCCACGCTCAAGCTCGCCGTCAACGCCCTCTTTGCGATCCAGGCGGCTGCGTTCGCCGAGACGCTCGGGGCTCTGACCGCCTCGGGCGTGGACCTCCAGACTGCTGCCGATTTCCTCGGCCGCCTTCCGATCACCAGCCCCGCCGCCGCCCGACTCGTGGGCCTGATGGCTGCGGGCACCTTCGCGCCCAACTTCCCAGTGGGTCTCGTTGAGAAAGACCTCGGGTACGCGGTCGCACACGCCGAGGCGGTCGGTGCGAGCGTCCCCGTCGCCGCAGGCGCCCGCGAGGCGTTCGCGCGAGCCGTCGCGGAGGGATACCACGACGACGACATTGCGGGCGTCGCGCAGGTGTTTCTGTGACCCTCTCCGCCTCGGTGCGCCCGAGGCGGGACGGTCAGACGCCTGACCAAGCGCGGACAGCGTCGCCGAAGCGGCGGAGGTCGGACTCGCCGTCGGGCGGCGAGACGAACGCGAACGACCGAGCGTGGGTCTTGAGTTTCAGCGCGGGGTGGCCGTACCCGTTGGTTCCCATCTCGCAGCGGGTGACCTCGTCCGGCGCGAAGCGGTAGCTGCCCTTCTCCTTCGCGACGGCCTCCACGCCACGCACATTGAGATCCGCGATCCCGACCTCCACCTTCGCATCCGTTCTCTTCTGGATCCGCGCGATCATCTTGTCTGCCAGCCACTGCGCGATCCCACCCACCCGAGCGCGAGGTCCCATCGCAGGACCGACCTCCAGAACGAAGAGGGTGGGACCGTCCAGGACGAGAGAGTAGGTGCGGGCGCCGCGAATGGCGCCGGGCATCGTCGCAACGCGGTTGAGGCGGAGGGCCGACATGAGCGGGTACGGGGCAGACATCCCCCAACGTATCCCGCGAGCGGCCCCGCTCCCATGGGCCGAAGGATCCGGTCGTTGACCTATCGAACCCCTGCCCAGGAGCGAACTGCCGTGCTGAACACGTGCGTGTAGGCTTCCTCGTCCGGTGGCGTGACGAACACGAACGAGTGTGTTGAGGTGTCAATCCGAAGCGCGGGCGCTCCGTCCTCGCCTCGCTTGGCCTCACACACCGTCACGTCGTTGGCTCCGAAGCAGAAGCTGCCGGGAGTCTGGGCTAGCGCCTCGGGCCCGAGGGCGTCCAACTCTGCCAGCCGAGCCCGGACCTCATCAGAGATCTCCGGTTCGGGATCGGTACGCGTCCGGGCCTTCACGATCATGTGCTCGGAGAGCCATCGTGATAGCCTTCTCGGGCGGTCGTCTGGCTGCGCCGCGGGCCCCACATCGAGGACGTACAGGGCCGAGGGGTGGAGGACGAGGGAGTACGTTCGGGCGTGTCCGACGGCACCTGGCTTCGTCGCGACACGGTCAAGGCGGAGGTGGGGCATAGAACCGGCAAGACCGGGTAGTCAACGTACGGTTCCTTCACGCGATGCACAATAGGACAATCCCTACTTGCTTGTCTCTCATGGAACCCTCGCGTTCCCATGAGGCCCTCCTCACCTCACCTAGGCGATCCGCCTCGGCACCGAGGCGGGAGAGCCAGGCTCTAAACAGCCGCCGGTTCGTACTGCTCCGCGATGGCCCGCGCTCGAGCTCGAACGGCCTCGCGAAGCGACTCGGGCGCTACCACCTCGGCGTCGGTTCCGTAGCGCAGAAGCCATCGCGCGACGTAGGCCGGGTTCTCGAAGTCGAACGTGACACGCACCCAGCCGTCGCCTTCCGGGAGTTCCTGCTCCACGTCGGCGGGGACCTGGGTGCGGGCCCAGCGCCACGCGTTCGCGCGGAAGCGGACGGTCATGCGGACGTTCTGCGGGCTCGTGCCCCGATCGCGAAGGTGCTCCTTGAGGTCGAAGCCCTCGGGCGGCCGGAACGTCTCGAAGCGCGTGCGGAGCTTCTTGATGCGGTCGAGCCGGAAGTTGCGGATGTCGTCCCGGAGGTGGTCGTAGCCGATCAGGTTCCAGTGGTCGGAGTAGTAGACGAGACCCAGCGGGTTCACGATGCGGACGGTCTCCTCGTCTCGCGAGGCGACGTAGTACGTCATCTTGACCCGCCGCTGCCGCGCGATGGCCTCGGAGAGTTCGAACCAGAGGCC
>JBCCPW010000070.1:0-11047 GCA_039024735.1 Bacteroidota bacterium | reverse complement strand
GTGACCGCTCGTGCGGCTTACTGGTGCCTCGCCGATGCGTTTCGCGAGGTAGCTGCGTCGGGAGACCCGCGCGTGACGGCCAACGCGAGGCGGGCCGTGCAAGGCTACGAGCGAGCCGCGCCTACGCGCGAGCAGTACATCTTCTCGACCGACTGGACGCCCGGTACCGTTATCCAGGCCCGGTCCGGCGGCGTGACGTGCACCACGCGCGTCCGGTGACACCCCCGCCTCGGTGCGGTTCTACCGGAGAGTGGATTCCTCGCGCCCCGTGAAGTACAGCACGCCCGTGTACACGGTGATCGCTGACGTCACCACGAGAAACACCAGCGGGAAGGGGCTCTCCAGAACCGTCTGGATGAACCGGAAGAGCGACCCGAGCGGCCCATCGAGGTCCCGACCGTGAGCGGCCGTCAGAAACACGAAGATGGAAATCAAGAACGTGAGCTGCCACGCCGTCTTCCACTTCGCTGCGGAGAGCGTCTTGAGCGGCTTGTTCCGCTTCTCGTACATAGACCGCAGTGCCGTCACCCCCACGTCGCGCGCCGCGATGGCCCCGACCGCGAGCCACGGCAGCCACGCCCCCACCGGGTCCGACAGGCTGTCGGTCAGGGGCACCAGGAAGGGCACCAGCACGAAGGCTCCGAGCACGAGAATCTTGTCGGCGAGCGGATCCAGGAACTGACCGAGGCGGGACGAGACACCGTATCGGCGCGCGACGTGACCGTCGAAGTAGTCCGTGATCGCGGCGGCGATGAACAGCGTCGTCCCGGTGAACTGCCCCCAAAACGTCTCCGTCCAGAGGAGGTAGAGCGCGATCGGCGCGGCGACGATGCGGCCGATGGTGAGGGCGTTCGGGAGATGCTTCACGCGCCGGTTGGGCGGTGGGAGGCCAGGTGGTGGGGGCGCAAGGTACCGCCGGGTGCCCTTGATGCTCATCCGTTGCAATAACGGAACCGGCACGATGCTTGCGCACTCTATTGCAACTGACATCCCGGCACGCCCGTCCTCGCGCGATCCCCACGGATCCTACGCCCGGACCTCGCGTAGCCTCCCCTGTTCCCTCTGGACCCCCCATCTGAGATGAGCAAGATTATCGGAATCGACCTCGGCACGACCAACTCCGTCGTGGCGGTGATGGAAAGCGGCGAGCCCGTCGTCGTCCCCAACGCCGAGGGCGGCCGGACGACCCCCTCGGTCGTCGCCTTCAAGAAAGACGGCGAGCGCCTCGTGGGCGCCCCTGCCAAGCGCCAGGCCATCACGAACCCCCAGAACACCATCTTCTCCGCCAAGCGCTTCATGGGGCGCAAGCACGCGGAGGTCGGCGAGGAACTCAAGACGGTTCCCTACAACGTAGTCGGCGGCGAGGGCGGCACCGCCCGCATTCAAATCGAGGACAAGCAGTACACGCCGCAGGAGATCTCCGCGATGGTGCTGCAAAAGCTGAAGCAGACCGCCGAGGACTACCTCGGGGAACGCGTCACCGAGGCGGTCATCACCGTCCCGGCCTACTTCAACGACGCGCAGCGGAAGGCCACGATGGAGGCCGGACAGATCGCGGGCCTGGAAGTCAAGCGCATCCTCAACGAGCCCACCGCCGCAGCCCTCGCCTACGGCCTCGACAAAACCGACGAGGCCGACCAGACCATCGCCGTGTACGACCTCGGCGGCGGCACGTACGACATCTCCATCCTCGAACTCGGCGACGGCGTCTTCGAGGTCAAGTCCACCAACGGCGACACCCACCTCGGTGGCGACGACTTCGACCAGCGCTTGATCGACTTCATCGCGGACGAGTTCAAGTCCCAGGAGGGCATCGACCTGCGCGAGGACCCGATGGCGCTTCAGCGTCTCAAGGAGGCCGCGGAGAAGGCCAAGATCGAGCTATCGTCGGCCACGGCCACCACAGTCAACCTCCCGTTCATCACCGCCACGCAGGACGGTCCGAAGCACCTCACGCTCGACATCACGCGGGCGCGCTTCGAGCAGCTCGTGGATGACCTCGTGCAGCGCACCATCCCGCCGATGAAGAAGGCGCTGGACGATGCGGGCCTTAGCAAGGGCCAGATCGACGAGGTGATCCTCGTCGGCGGCTCCACGCGCATCCCGGCCATCCAGGAGGTCGTCCGGGAGTTCTTCGGCAAGGCGCCCAACAGGAGCGTCAACCCGGACGAGGTCGTTTCGGTCGGCGCGGCCATTCAGGGCGGTGTCCTCTCGGGCGAAGTCAAGGACGTGCTGCTCCTCGATGTGACCCCGCTCAACCTCGGCATCGAGACGCTGGGCGCCGTGATGACGACGCTCATCCCGGCCAACACCACCATCCCGACGCGCAAGGCGGAGACGTTCTCCACCGCGAGCGACAACCAGCCGAGCGTGGAGATTCACGTCCTCCAGGGCGATCGCGCGATGGCGGTGGACAACAAGACCATCGGGCGCTTCCACCTCGACGGCATCCCCCCCGCCCCGCGCGGCCTGCCACAGATCGAGGTCACATTCGACATCGACGCCGACGGCATCCTGAGCGTCAGCGCGAAGGACAAGGCGACGGGCAAGGAGCAGTCGATCCGCATCGAGGCCTCCTCCGGCTTGACCGACGAGGAGATCGAGCGGATGCGGAAGGCCGCCCGCGAGAACGCCGCCGAAGACCAGAAGCGGAAGGAGTCGGTCGACAAGCTCAACCGGGCCGACAGCCTCGTCTTCTCGACCGAGAAGAACCTCGCCGAATACGGCGACAAGATTCCGGACGAGAAGAAGGTCGCCATCACAGCCGCGCTGGAGCGCCTCAAGGAGGTTCACAAGGCCCAGAACCTGGACGAGATCGACTCCGCCACGGAGCAGCTCAACCAGGCCTGGAGCGCTGCCAGCGAGGACCTGTACCGCGCCCAGCAGGCCGAGGCGGCCGAGGAGCCCGCCGCCGCGAACGGCGCGTCCAATGGCGAGAGTCCTCCCGCCGACGACGTGCAGGACGCCGACTTCGAGGTCGTCGACGAGGGCGAGACGCGCTAGCTCTCCCCGCCTCGGTACCGAGGCGGACCGATCTGCGCCCCGGTGGCTTCGGCTGCCGGGGCGCGTCTCGTTTGAAGCGGCCCGGCGCCTGTCCTCGACACGTCTTCCCACCTCGGCACCGAGGCGGACCGGTTTGCGCCCCGTTGCCCCCCACACGACGACGGGGCCCCTGAGGCGTTCTCGTTGAGCGCGGCCCGGTCGCCTCTCGTCCTTCTCTTCCGCTTCCCTATTCTGGGGGTCCACGACTGCGCCTCCAATGCTGCGTCTCTCCCCGCTCGTTCTCCTCACCCTTGCGGTCACCGCCAGCGCACAACCTCTGGAGATTCGGGAGGTCCTGGTCCCTGAAACCCCTCAGCCGCGTGGGGGCGAGGCGGTCACGATCCCCCTTCAGGTCCAGATTGAAAACACGGGACGGGTGGACCGTTTCGTGATCCTGACCGCTCAGCCAGACGGTGCGACAGAATCCGACCGGGTGCGAAGCCCCGACAGGATCGCATCGGGACGCAGTGCGACCCTCATACTCCCGGTCATGATCGACCTCCGGACTGTGACCCCTGCCCCATCGTCCGTCCCGGTCACCGTTCGGGCGTATTCCAACGCGACACGGGTCGCAGACGAAATGACGGTCGAGATCGCCGTGACGGACACTCCGGCTCCCCCTCGGGACGTGATCGCGATCAACGTCGTCAACCTCTCGATCCCGCCGATCCAACTCGATCCTGCGGAGTCCGACCTGATGGTTCCGGAGTTGGAACTGCGTGTGTACATGGGGGACGACGACCTGCGAAGTCGCAACAGCGTCGAGCTGTCCGTGCTCGATGCGGACGGGCGCACGATCCATCGCGATGATCGAGCCGGTGCGTGGGCCGGCGGATCCCTGCAAACCGTGACGCTCCGTTTCTCCTCACCGGTTCCCCTCTCCAGCCTCCACCGTCTGGTCTTCGAGGCGGACCCGAACGGCACGTGGGGCATCGCCACCAACCAGTACGACAACTGGACCATCGACCGAGTGGAAGCCTTCGCGGGAGGCCGAATGCTGGTTCGTGAGGACGGTACCCCTTGGCATCGGTTCACGAACAAGCATCGGTTCCGCGCCCTTCAGCTCCATCCGGGCGATCCGGCGGCTCCTGTCAGCGAACTCGGCCTCTCGATCTACACGGCGGATGACGACGTACGGGGCGGAAGCCGAGTCTTCGCGCAGGCCTTCGGCAGAAACGGCCGCGCACTCAGCTACCGGATCCTCCTCACGACAGGTGGCGCCGGATGGGAAGAGGAGTCTCACCGGGTCGTCCCTCTTCCCCTCAGAGCCGCCGTCCCCACGCGAGACATCGGGCGGATTGTGATCGAGCATGAGTCTGTTCGGTCCGGGCCGTTCGACGGAGACGACAACTGGGACCTCGGCATGGTCGAGGTCCTGAGCGCCTTCACGCCTGGGCTTCGTGATGGGGCCTGGTCTGTCCTCCACACCGCTCAGGACACTCCCCTCCACCGTTTCGAAGGCGACGACCGGCGCCTTGAGATCCGGTTCGACTAGCCCGTCTGTTCGAGACCTCCCCCCCCCACCATGCGACTTCTCTGTGTTCTCCTGTTCCTTTCGGTCGGGAGCGTCAGCGCCCAAGATTTTGAGATCCTCTCCGTCGAGGTCCGTGAGCCCAATGCGACCCAGGCGGAACTGGTGGTGGTCGTGCAAAACAACCGCCGGACGGCCTCTCACTTCTCCGTTCGCGCGGATCTCCCCAACGCGGGCGTGCTGCCCGCCGTCCGGTCCAGGGAGCGGTTGGGATCAGGTGCCGAGAAAGAGGTAGTGCTCACGTTCGACACGAGCGGCCTCACCCGTCCCTCCTCTGGCTCGGTCGTCGTGATGAACCACCGCCGTGCGGAGGTGGATCGCGAGCCGTTCGTGCTTCCCTCCCGCACTCGCGTCGTGACCCAACGGCCCATGCAGATGGCGACGGAGGTCCAGATGACCATTGCGGCACCTGTGGAGGCTTCCGTATCCGAAGTCACCGTCCGCCTGACGACTGGAAACGACGATCGTGCGCGAGGAACCGTTGTCTTCTTCCGGCTTCTCGATTCCAGCGGGGAGACGCTCACCGCGAATGCCAACGGATCGACGGGATCGGCCGTGCTCGCGACCCGGGAGACACCGAGGTGGGCGTCTGGGAGAACGGAGACGTTCACAGTCGCTCTTGTGGATCCCGTCGCTCCCAGCGCGATCCACAGAGCCGTCTTGTCAGCCTCTCCAGATCCCGGCAGACTCGGTGGACGAGACCAGTGGGAAGTCAAAACCATCCAGGTAGAGGCCGCGGGACGCGTGCTGCGGACACACGAAGGAGCGCCGTTCCATCGGTTTTCCGTCCACAACCGAGACCGTCTCGTCCAACTCGCGACGCCCACCCCCAACCGAGAGGTCAACCTGGTTCGCCTCGTGCTGCACACGGGACAAGACGACAAGCGGGCGCGTGGACGGGTTCGGTTTCAGGTCCTGAACCGCGAGGGTCAGCCGCTGAACGAGTCTTTCGAGAACGTGTCGCTGAGCACGGCGCCCCTGCCGGATTGGACGAGCCAGGGAGTCAGCATGTACATCTCGCGCGTGACGGCGGACGAGATCGGATCCATCGTCATCACGTACGAATCGGTTCAAAACGGTCCCTTTGACTCGGCGGACAACTGGGACTTGGCGGGTGTCGATGCCCTGTTCTTGCGAGGCGACCGCCAGACGGAGGCGTACCACTACGTGGATCACACGGCCATGGGCGCCCCCCTCCACCGGTTCACCGAGGCGGAGCGCCGTTTCGTGCTCCGACTCCCGTAGCTCGTCAAACACAACGCCCCGATCGCACAGGGCAACCGGGGCGTCCAGACGGGTGCCCCCTGGCTACAACACAAACTCCAGGATCAGCGGGAGCCCGTAGAACAGCACCACGATGTAGGCGACCGCGTAGAGCCGGTTCTCAAAGGCCAGCTTCCCGACGAACTCCGCCATGCGAATTGGGATCTCCCGGATGAACGGGATCGGGTAGACGAGCACGATGCCGAACGTGTTGAAGAACAGGTGGCACAGCGCGATGGTGAGTCCGGCAAGGGCCGCTGGTTCACCTCCAGAGATGGCCACGAGCGCGGCCAGGAGCGCCGTCGCGGTCGTGCCGACGTTGCTGCCGAGCATGTAGGGGAACACCTGCCGAACGGTCAGCACGCCCGCCCCGATGAGCGGGATGACAAGGCTCGTCGTCACCGAGGAGGACTGCACGAGGAACGTCAGCACGAGACCGAAGCCCATCGCGAGGAGCGGGTTGCCGAAGACGTACTTGTCCAGCGCACTCTCGCTACGCCCGAGCACGAGGCTCTTCAGGATCACGACGAGGTAGCGCAGCGCGAGGAAGAGGCACAGAAGTCCGACGAGCGCGATGAGCCAGGCCTGGCCGCCCAGCACGGTCCCGCCGATCCACTTCGCGAGGAGGTCGAACGGCGTGTCTCCGAGGCCGCCGCCGTCCACGCCGGGGATGGCACCCGCGAGCGCCGTGGCCGGGCCGGAGATGATCCCGAAGAGCAGTTCCAACGGTAGTAGGATCAACACCGAGAGCCAGTTGAAGAAGTCGTGGACGGTCGCGCCAGCCATCGCGCGCTTGAACTCTTCCGGCTGCGTGATGTGGCCCATCGAGACGATCGTGTTGGTGACCGTCGTGCCGATGTTGGCCCCCATGATGACCGGGATCGCGCCTTCGAGCGACAGTACGCCGGTCGCGACGAGGCTGACGACGATGCTCGTCGTCGTGGACGAGGACTGGACGAGGCTCGTCGCGAGGATGCCTGTGATGAGGCCGAGGAGGGCACTGCCTGTCGCTTTCTCCAGGAGCCCTGCGAGGTCAAAGGTGCCCTGTCCGAGCCCCTTGATTCCGTCGCCCATTAGCTCCAGCGCGACGATGAAGAGGCACATCGTCGCGACGAGGAGCGACACGCGAGCCCAGAGCGGGAGACCGGATCCGGGAGACAGGGTGTCGGGATCATCGTCCACGTCCGCCTCGGTGAGCGGCACCATGCCAGTCTTGAGATCGACGTGGTCGTCGTGGGGATGATCGGGAGGAGTACCGGCCATGGAGGGCTAGGCAGAAGTGCCGTCGAGAGGACCGCGCACCTGGTCGAACGGGAGTGCGACGGCCGAGACGATGTTGGAGAGGTGACTGGAGACGCGCCCGATCATGCGGGACGAGATGCTAAGGACGACCGCCTGGTTGGCGGAGAGATCCTCGCTGGACGCCAACCCGGTGAGGTAATCGCCGACATCCGTTTTGACCTCCTCGTGGACGCTCATGACACGCCGGGCGCTCTGGCGATCTCCCTTGAGAAACGCCTCGCGGACAATTGGGAACAGCCCCTGAACGCGATCCCGGATCTGCGACAACTCGCCGACGTGGCGCCCCATCCGAGGCGCCTCGGAGAGGCGAGCCGCCCGGGCGAGACTCTTCGCGAGGTCGCCGATTCGCTCCGCGTCTTGCACGATGCTGACGATGAGGAGACTGAAGGACAGTTCCACCTGCGGGTTCACCGCGACGTGTTCGAGGACCGCCTTGCGGATGAGCCGCTCCCGCGTGTTGATGTCCTCGTCAAGTTGGTGGAGGTCCACGTCGAGCGCGTCATTGTCGAGAAGGTGGCCGGTGGCCGCGGCGAACATCTGCGCCGAACGGTCCAGCATCGCGATGAGGTCGTTGACGCTCTGCGCGATGAGGGGCGGCTTGGTGTCGGAGAGGAAGTTGAAGAGTTTCATAGCGCTCGCGGAAGATGCGCGGCCGTTCGTTATCCGAGTGTTACGGGCGTGGTGTTCTCGCAGTCCTCGCGCCGGAGCCGTCCGCCTCGGTGCCGAGGCGGGCTCACCGAGGCGGGTCCGCGAGGTCGTCCGCCCTGCACCCGCGACCGTAGGTTCACGTCCTGCCTCCGCTTCCATGATCCGCTCCTTCGTCTGCATCGCGCTCCTCATCGGCGCTCCACTCGGTCTCCGGGCTCAGACCTTTTCGTCTGTGCCCGCCCTCCTGGACAGCCTCCAGCGGTCCGCCGCTCTGGCGGATCCGACCGAGCGCGACGCCGCCCTCGATGCGCTCTGGGCCGACCTTCGCGCAGCAGACCGCATCCCGTTCGTCGCGGGAGATTCGGCGATGTGGCTCTGGCGGGGCAACGCGAGCACGGTCACCGTCGCGGGCGATCACACGCGATGGAACCCGAGCGTCGCGCCGCTGACCCGCCTCGGTGAGTCGGATCTCTGGGCCCGCGCCGACCGCTTCCCCGAGGCGGCCCGGCTGGACTACAAGCTCGTCGTGGGCGGCTCGTGGATCCTGGACCCCAACAACCCGCATCAGCAGTGGAGCGGCTTCGGCCCCAACTCGGAGCTTCGCATGCCTGGATGGGTGTTCCCGGAAGAGACCGTTCGCCAACCGGGCGTCTCGTCGGGCACGCTCAGCCCGAACGTGACCATCACGAGCGCACACGTCGGCACGCCCGTCGTCTACCGCGTGCACACGCCCGCGGGCTACGGCGCGATGGACGACCTCCCCGTCGTCTACGTCACCGACGGCCACGAGTACGCCGACGACCGCCTCGGTGCGCTCCGCATCGTGCTGGACAACCTCGTCGCGGCAGGCGAGATGGAGCCCGCGCTCGTCGTGTTCGTGGACCCTCGGTTCAGCGGGACGAACCGGCGCCAGGAGCAGTACATCCAAAACCAGGGCTTCGCGCGGTTCATGGCCGAGGACCTCGTGCCTGCCATCGACGCGGCGTACCGGACGCGCACGGATCGCGACAGCCGGGTCATCCTGGGCACCTCCCTCGGCGGTCTGTTCTCCGCGTATCTCGGCCTTCGCCATCCCGATGTCTTCGGGCGCCTCGCGATTCAATCCCCCGCGTTCTGGGTCAGCGAGAACCCCAGCGCCTGGACCGGACCGTCGATCTATCAGCAGGTGCAGGCGTCGCCGGACACGTGGCAGATCCACATGACCACCGGCACCATCCACGACACCGAGGCGGGCGCCCGCCGCATGCGCGACGTGATGACCGCGCGAGGTCTCGATGTGACCTACCGCGAGGTGCCGGAGGGCCACTCGTGGGGCAACTGGCGTGCGCTGCTCGACGAGGCGTTCCGCACGCTGCTCCCTCCCCGTGCCTCCACCGAGACGGAGGCCGTCACGCCGGAGGTCCCCGTGCTCCGCCTCGGTGTGTTCCCGAATCCGGCCCGCGCGTTCGTCACGTTCGAGGTGGACGGGTCTCCCCTGCCCGTTCGCGTCGCGTGTGTGGACTCTCTCGGTCGCGAGGTCCTGGCGGTGACGACGGCTGCGCGAGGCGAGGCCCACGCGGTCCGGGTGACCACGGATGGCCTCGCGCCCGGGGTGTACGCTTGCACCGCGACGGCAGGGGGCGTCCGACACACGCGCAGCCTCACCGTCGCGCGATGACGACCCTCCCCGCAGCGGCGACGCTTCCGGCTCTGCCCGCCTCGGTGCCGTCGCGGCCGTACCCGGTGGCGAGATGGCTGGGGCGCGCTGTCCTCGCCGGTCTCGGGTGGCGGTTCGTCGGGGGCTTTGCCGATGCGCCTCGGCAGGTGCTCATCGGGTGGCCGCACACCTCCAACTGGGACGGAATCATCGGACTGGCCGCGGCGGCTGTGGCGGGGATCGACGTCAAGCTCTTCGCCAAGAAGGCTCTGTTCCGGCCGCCGGTCGGGTGGGCGCTTCGGGCGTTCGGGGGGATCCCGGTGGAGCGCGACCGTCCGGGGGGCCTCGTGGAACGGGCCGTCGAGCGGTTCGCCGAGGCGGAGACTCGGGAGGAGAGCTTCATCCTCGGCATCACGCCGGAGGGGACGCGCGGACGCGTGGCCGAGTGGAAGACGGGCTTTCACCGGATCGCGGTGCAGGCGGGCGTTCCCATCGCAATCGTCGCGCTGGACTTTGGACGGAGGCAGATCGGGTGTGTGGGAACCCTGATGCCGAGCGAGGATCTCGCAGCCGATCTCGCTGCGATTGAGGACCTGCTGGAGGGCGTGCGCGGGAAGCGACCCGAGAACGAGACCGCGCCAACCGCTGGTCTCGCGGCGCTCCCGGAGCGCGGCGTCTCGTAAGCCGGGTCCACCGCCTCGGTGACACGAACGCGCCCGCCTCGGCTCGCCCTTTTTGGGGCACCACCGAGGCGGGCAACGTGGCGAACCGGCTAGAACGCGAACTGCGCGCCGAGCGTGAACGTGAGGTCCGTCTCCAACTGCGGGCCGTTCAGCGACTGGTACAGCGGCGTCGCGACCTCACCCGCGATGCGGAGGCCGTGGAGCGGATTCCCGTCCGGCAGCGACACATTCGCGCCCACGCTGAGATCGGCGCGGGTGCCGCCGCGAAGGTCCGTCCGAGCCGTCGGCACCATCATGGGGTTGAGCGACGCGTCCGCCCCGTCGATGTCGCCCCAGGTCTGCACATCGAGGCGGGTCGAAAGGCTGAGGGAGTTGTTGACGAGGACCGAGCCCCAAGTCGTCCCGCCGAATTGGTTCCCGAGGGTGTAGTCGCGGCTGTTCGTGCCGGTGCGGATCGTTCCGCGCGCCTGGACGCCCCACCCGAAGTTGTCGGATTGCCCGAGGTAGGTCAGGCTCGGGATGAGATCGACGGTCCCGCTCCCGATCTGCATCGGGTAGGGCAGCACCACCTCGTTCGGATCCGAGGCAGGCGTCACGTCCATCACCTCAATAGAGCCCGTCGGCAGACTCGCGCCGATGGTCCCGATGAACCGTGTGCGCCCCACGTCGGCCAGCTTGACGAGTGCCGAGATCTTCACGTCACCGATCCCGGCGGACTCCGTCGTGAACGTGCCGCCCGCGCGCGTGAGGTGGTCCATGTCGCTGGAGAGGTAGGGCAACATCGCCATGAGCGTGACCTGGTCCACAGGGGCGAACATCGCGCCGAGCATGTGCATCTGCATCGGCATCTCGGTGGGCGTCACCATGAAGCCCTCGCCGTCCGGGCTGACGATGGTCTCGTCGGCGATGGCATCGGTTCCGACGCGGGAGCCCGCCATGTCC
>JBCCPW010000069.1:0-11133 GCA_039024735.1 Bacteroidota bacterium | reverse complement strand
GGACCACCTCGACCGTCTCGCGGCCGGAGAGCCCGTCCGTTCCGAAGAGCGTCCGCGCGTGCCCGGGGGAGAGGGTCGCGCTCGAACCGAGCGGGCGGATCGGGATCGCGTCGGGCCTCACGAGCGGCCGTCGGCTCCGGGTAGGAAGCGCGCCTCCACGTCTCGGATCTTGTCCACGCGGCGCCCATGCCGCCCGCCTTCAAACTCGACGCGGAGGAACTCCTCCAGCACCCGCTTGGCGCTCTCCACGCCCATCGTGCGGGAGCCGAGCGTGAGCACGTTGGCGTCGTTGTGCGCGCGCGCGTTGAAGGCCGAGAACACGTCGGGGCAGAGCGCTGCCCGGACGCCCGGGACCTTGTTCGCCACCATCGCGCTGCCGACGCCCACGCCGTCGATCATGAGCCCGCGTGCGGTCTCGCCGGTCTGCACAAGGCGGGCCACGGCGAACGCGAAGTCCGGGTAGTCGACGCTGTCGGTGGAGTGGGTACCCACGTCGCGAACGGTCCAGCCGAGTGAGACGGCATGGCTCTGCATCGCGTCTTTGAACGCGAACCCGGCGTGGTCGCAGCCGAGCGCGAGGCTGCGGGGCGGGGCAGCGGATGGTGCCGCCTCGGTGGATCCGGGCGCGAGGTCCGCCTCGGGAACGAGCGCGAGTCGTCGGTCCCGGGCCAGATCTCGCGCGAGGGCGGTCACGAGCGCGCCCTCGGGTACACCGAGGCGGGAGAGGCCCGCGTCCAGCGCGGCGCGGACGTGGCGCTCAGAGACAAGGGGGCGGCCGGGCATGGCCGGAAGCTACGCGGTGCCCGTGCGTGAGAGGTCGCGTGCTCTCCGTGGGGCTCCATCGCGTCCCGCCTCGGTGTTTCCCCCGGATCAACGAGGTGGAAGAGGCTCACGCCGCGACGTTCCGCAGCAGCGCCTCTGCGTTGGGCACGCCTCGGGCGATGTAGTGCGCGAGGAGCGTGCGCCGGTCGTCGTCTGAGAGGTCTCCGTGGTGGCCCATCCGCGCGATCCGGTCGGCGCGGGCGTGGTAGAGTGCGAGCGCTGCGGCGACGGACACGTTGTAGCTCTGCACGAACCCATCGATGGGCAGCAGCACGGCCTCGTCGGCTTGCGCGAGGATCTCGTCGGAGGCCCCGTCGCGTTCCGCGCCGAAGACCAGTGCGGTCGGGATGGAAAAGTCCAGGTCCGCGATGGGGCGGGCATCCTCCCGGAGCGCCGTCACGGCGATGCGGTAGCCACGCTGCCGCGCCTCGGTGATGAAGGCGTCGGTCGTGTCGAATGCCTCCACGTGCATCCATTTGTGGGCGCCCTGACTCTGGCGTCGCCGGATGGGACGCTCGCCCGCGAGCACCGCGTTGTCGGTCCCTTCGCGGTACTGCTCCACCAAGTCTGCGGCCTCGCCATCCAGCGCGACGAGGGCAGCGCCGCCGCAGCCGAGGCCCTCGGCGCTGCGGAGCACCGCATTCACATTCCCCGGGTCGTGCACCCGCTCGAGCACGGGCCAGAGGGAGAACGTCCGCGCAGCGACGACCCGCTCCATCCGCTCGCGACGGCGGTCGGTGAGGTACGGCGCGAGGACACGGTGGACCGTCTCGGCGTCGTACGTGTCGCCTCCGACGGGAACGCGAGGGGGGAGAGGGCAGCGGGAGGGCAAACCGGCGTGAATGCGGGCGGCAGCCCCAAAGTAGCCGGGCCTCCGGCGTAGCTTCGCGCGGTTCTGACGACATCCCGCCTCCTGACGTGCTTCGCTACGCTCTCGTTTTCGCCCTCCTCATTCCCCTCGCGGCCTGCGAGTCGGATTCTGACCCGGCCGTGACGGGTGGACTTGCTGAGACGACCATCGAACTCGCGCCCCGTCTCACCGAGCAGTTCAACGAGGGGCTCGGCTCGCTGGACAACTTCCGGGTGTACGCGCTCGGGACGTCGCTCTACTACGTCTCCGTGGGCGACTCCATCAACCGGACGTTCCAACTCGTTCGCGATCCCGAGGCGGGGATGCCCAACGACCGAGTCGCGGGCAATCTGTTCGGTTTCTTCCCGCCCAACCTGCGGTACATCGCGGGCAACCTTCCCAACATGGGGGCAGGCGGGGCGGTAGAGCGCGATGGGGCTCAGACGTTCGTCTTCGAGTCCGTGGAGCCCGAGCACGCCGGATTCCGAGCGGTCACCGGAACGATGAACCACCTCGTCCGCGTGTATCTCGACGCGGAGACGATGGATGTGCGCGAGCTCTTCCACCGGTTTGAGCACGACACGCTGGACACGCCGCTGGCCCAGCGGATCGTCTACGATGACTATCGCGAGATCGCCGACGATGTGCGGGTGCCGTTCCGCGTGACGCAGGTTCAGGAAGGCATCCGGCCGAGCAACGAACAGGTGATGATCCGGGGCGCCTCGTTCGCGATCCGCGAGCAGCAGATCCAGCAGCTTCCGCCGGGTGAACGAGAGGCAGCGATGAACGAGTTGGAGCGTGAGAAGCGGTTCTTCCGCGAGGGGATCAACGAGGTCACCCTGTCCATCGACTCCATCCGCGTCAATGTGCCGCCACCGGACACGCTCTCGGCCCCCGGCCTCTTCTAGCTCTGCCTGCCCGCCTCGGTGCCGAGGCGGAGGGGGCCTGTCTTCGCATGGTGTCGTCGGCTCTCGTTCAGCGGATCGCCGAGGCGGAACGTGTCGCGGTGCTGACCGGCGCGGGGATCTCCGCCGAGAGTGGCGTCCCGACGTTTCGCGACCCCGACGGGCTGTGGCAGCGGTTTCGTCCGGAGGAGCTTGCGAATGTGAAGGCATTCCTCCGCAATCCGGTGCTGGTGCAGGGCTGGTACGCGCATCGGCGCGCGGTCGTGGAGACGGTGCAGCCGAACGCAGGGCATCGCGCCCTGGCCGATCTGGAGTCGTGGATGACGGCGCGGGGTGGCTCGTTTCACCTCGCGACGCAGAACGTGGACGGACTCCATCGGCGCGCTGGCAGCCAAGCGGTCGTGGAGCTGCACGGCTCGTTGGTCCGGTCGTACTGCATGGACTGCGAGCGCCCGGCCTCGCGCGAGGAACTGGCGGGGATTGAGGATGGCGAGCCCGCCCTCTGCCCGGCGTGCGGCGGCCTCCTCCGGCCGGACGTGGTGTGGTTTGGCGAGCGGCTGCCCGAGCGGGCCCTTCGCGAGGCGGAGACGGCCGCGCTGGGGGCGGATGTGTACCTGTCCGTCGGCACGAGCGGCGTGGTGTTCCCCGCGGCGGGGCTCCCGCTCGCTGCGAAGGCAACCGGGGCGTACGTCGCCGAGGTCAACCCGCAACCGTCGGAGATCGCGCGGCAACTGGACGAGCAGGTACCCGGCCGGGCTGGGGAGGTGCTGGCCGCGCTGGTCGCGGCCGTGCGCGAGTTGGCGTGACCCGTTCCGCCTCGGTGCCGAGGGGGAGATGCCGGGGGGCACCGAGGCGGACCCACCGAGGCGGGCACGACCTCAGGCGTGTGGCGAGTTTGCCCGGCCGTCGCCCGACCCACGCGTGATCCTCGCCCAGCCGCTTTGGCTCCTGCTCCTCCTGCCCATCGCCTGGCTGGCGGTGCTCGCGTGGCGCCGCCGAGGCGAGACCGGCCCCAGCGTGGCTTTTCCCGCCTCGGCGGACGCGGAGGCCGTACCGACGAGCGTGTGGGCGAAGCTGCGCGGCCTCCCGGAGATCCTGCTGCTCCTCGCGATGGCACTCGCTGTCCTCGGGATGGCGCGGCCTCAGACACGCGACGCCACCGTGGAGCGCAGCACCGAAGGCATCGACATCGTCCTCGCGCTCGACATCTCGACCTCCATGACGGCCGACGACTTCGTGCCCAATCGCTTCGAGGCGGCCCGGCGCGTGGCGGGGGAGTTCGTGCGCGGGCGCACGTCCGACCGAATCGGGCTGGTGGTCTTCGCCGCGCGAGCGTACACGCAGGCGCCGCTGACACTGGACTACCGCTTCCTCCAGCGGATGCTCTCCGAGGTCCGCATCGGCGTGGTGGAGGACGGGACTGCCATTGGGACCGCCCTCGCGACGGCTGTCGCCCGCCTCCGCGACAGCGACGCCGAGAGCAAGGTGGTCATCCTCCTCACCGATGGGCAGAACAACCGAGGCGAGGTGGACCCGCTGACCGCGGCTGAGGCGGCTGAGGCCCTCGGCGTCAAGGTGTACGCCATCGGGGTGGGCGGTGACGCTGGGAGCACGACCTCGCGCCTGCCGTTTGGCGGGAGCCTGCTCGCGCCTGCGCCCGAGGTGGACGAGGAGACGCTTCGCGCGGTGGCCCGCCAGACGGGGGGGCGCTACTTTCGCGCGATCGACACCGAGGCGCTGCGCTCCATCTACGAGGCCATCGGCGAACTGGAGCGGACGGAGATCGAGGAGACGGTCTACCTGGACGTAGAGGAGGAGTACCCGTGGGTGGTGTGGCCCGCGCTCGGGCTCGTCGCCCTGTCCGTGGTGCTCGGCACGACTCGCCTTCGGACGGTGCCGTAATGTCTCGGGTCTGCTCCAATCGCGCCTCGCAGGGGGTACGGGGTACCGGACTCCTCCCGCCTCGGTGTGTCCACAGGTGGACCGAGGCGGGGGCTCTCCCGCGTCACGCGACACGACTCACGAGATGAGCTTCGCCTTCCCCATCGCCCTGTGGCTTCTGTTGCTCGCTCCCGTGGCGGCGGCGCTCTACGCGTACGCCTCGCGGAAGCGGGCCGAGGCGCTGGCGGCCTTCCTCGGGGCCGAGGCGCCGGGTGTCTCGCGCGAGGTGGCGCGGCGGCGCGTGATCGGCTCGATGCTGGTCGTGGGAGCGGTGGTGTGCCTGGCCGTCGCGCTGGCCGGTCCGCGCTTCGGGCGGACGCTCCGCGAGACGGCCCAAGAGTCCCTGGATCTCGTGGTCGCGCTCGATGTCTCGGAGTCCATGCACGCCGAGGACGTGGCGCCGAGCCGCCTGGAGCGGGCCAAGCTGGAGGTGCAGCGGATCGTGGAGCAGCGGCCGGGCGCGAGAGTCGGGCTGGTCGTGTTCGCAGGCGAGGCGTTCCTCCAGTGTCCGCTCACGACCGACCGGAGCGCGTTCCGCCTCTTCCTGGACGCCGCCGAGCCGAGCCTCGTGCCGCTTCAAGGCACCGACCTCGGCGCCGCGCTGCGCGTCGCGGGCATGGCGCTGGAGGAAGCCGCCGATGTGGAGCGGCCCCGCGCCGTGCTCGTCGTCTCGGACGGCGAAGCCCACGAGGGAGGCGCCGACACCGAGGCGGACGCTCTTCGCGACGCGGGCGCGACCGTTCTGGCGGTGGGCGTCGGGACGGAAGAGGGCGGCCCGATCCCGCTCCGCCGAGGCGGGCGGCTGGTCGGCGTCAAGACCACCTCGGACGGGGATCAGGTCACGACGCGATACGAAGGCGCCGCGCTACGCGAGGTCGCCGGACGCGGGGCCGTCTACCGCCTCGACCGACGCGGATCCGTCGCGGACGAGGTGGCCCGCAGACTCGACGCGCTGGATCAGGCCGTGGTCGGGGGCGAGCGGTACGAGACGTACGCCGAGCGCTTCCAGTGGCCGCTGGGTCTCGCGTTGCTGTTGCTCATGGCCGAGCGGGCGCTGTGGCTCTGGCCCGTCCGGCGGCGCGAGGCGACCGTGGCCTGACCGTGCCGTCTCGGTGCTCCCGGTGGTGGAACCGAGGCGGGGTCTCCCGGGGCGCGCTACGCCTCGAACTCGGAACTCCTTCACCCGGCCCGAGGCGGCATCCCGCTAGATTTCGCGCGATTCCTCTCCGATCCGACACCTCGCTCCATGCCCTCCACCGCTGACTTCCGCAACGGCCTCGTTCTCAACTGGAAGAACGACATCTGGCAGATCGTCGAGTTCATGCACGTCAAGCCCGGGAAGGGCGGAGCCTTCGTGCGCGGCAAGCTGAAGAACGTCCGCAACGGCAAGATCGTGGACACCACCTTTCGCGCGGGGGAGAAGGTGGAGACCGTCCGCGTGGAGCGCCGCCAGATGCAGTACCTCTACGAAGACGATCTGGGCCTCCATTTCATGAACACCGAGACCTACGAGCAGCGGACCCTCCGCAGCGACCTCGTGACCGGCAAGGAGTTCATCAAGGAGGGCGGCATGATCGATGTCCTCTTCGACGCGGGCACCGACGAGCCGCTCAACGTGGAACTGCCCCGACAGGTGGAACTCGTGGTCACCAAGACGGACCCGGGTCTCAAGGGGGACACCGCCACGGGCGCGACGAAGCCCGCCGAGGTGGAGTCCGGCGCGACGGTCAACGTCCCGCTGTTCATCAACGAGGGCGATGTGATCCGCGTGGACACGGAGAGCGGGAGCTACCAGACGCGCGTCTCTGCGGCCTGACCCTGCCCGCCTCGGTACCGAGGCGGACCGCCGCATCCTGCGCCGCGACAAGCGCCCGGCACCTTCCCGTTGGACGTGCGTCGTACCTTCGCCTCCCCCTCTGCAGCCCCTCCCCATGGACCTCGACAAGATCGAACGCCTCCTCGACATCGTGGCCAAGAGCGGCCTCGCCGAGGTGGAGGTCGAAGAGAAGGACTTCAAGCTGACGGTCCGCGCGACGAGCGCTCCGGCGGAGAGCCCCGCCTCGGCACCACAGCCCATGGTGATCGCGATGCCGGGCTACGGCGCGGTCCCCGCGGCTGCGGCCCCAGCGGCACCCGCTCCGGCTCCAGTGGCGCCTGCCGCCCCGAGTGCCCCCGCCTCGGCGCCTCCGGCGGAGGCGCCTGCGCCCGGAAGCGGCGCCAACGAGACCGTCGTGCCCGCGCCCATCGTCGGGACGTTCTATTCCGCCCCCTCTCCCGACTCGAATCCGTTCGTCTCGGTCGGGGACCGCGTGGAGATCGGCCAGACGCTCTGCATCATCGAAGCGATGAAGCTGATGAACGAGATCGAGGCCGAGACGGCGGGCGTGGTCAAGCAGATCCTCGTCCAGAACGCCGAGCCGGTCGAGTTCGACCAGCCGCTGTTCGTGATCGAGGCGTGATGCGTGATGCGTGAGGTCGCCCGCCCCATGCTCCCGCTCGTCTTCCCCGTACGTATCGCGCGCCACGAATCATGATCCGCAAGGTCCTCATTGCCAACCGAGGCGAGATCGCGCTCCGCATCATCCGGACGTGCCAGGAGATGGGCATCCAGACGGTGGCCGTCTACTCCACCGCCGACCGCGATACACTCCCGGTCAAGTTTGCCGATGAGGCGGTCTGCATCGGGCCGCCCGCCTCGGCGCGGAGCTACCTCCACGTCCCGAGCATCATCGCCGCGGCGGAGGTCACCGGCGCCGACGCGGTCCACCCCGGCTACGGCTTCCTCGCTGAGAACGCGGACTTCGCGCGCACCTGCGCGGACAACAACCTCGTGTTCATCGGTCCGCGCCCCGAGACGATCTCCAGCATGGGCGACAAGTCCGTTGCGAAGGAGACGATGCAGGCCGCAGGCGTGCCCGTCGTGCCCGGTTCCGATGGCGCCGTGGCGGACGCCGCCGAGGGCCTCCGTGCCGCCACCGAGGCGGGCTTCCCGGTCATGATCAAGGCCAGCGCGGGCGGCGGCGGCAAGGGCATGCGCATGGCGCGCGACGCGTCCGAGTTTGAGAAGCTGTTCGTCGCCGCGAGCAACGAGGCCCAGGCCGCCTTCGGTGACGGGCGCATCTACATCGAGAAGTTCGTCGAGGAGCCGCGCCACGTCGAGATCCAACTCATGGGGGACGGGACCGGCAACGTGGTTCACTACGGCGAGCGCGAGTGCTCCATCCAGCGCCGCCACCAGAAGCTCCTCGAAGAGGCCCCTTCACCCATCGTGGACGAGGATCTGCGGCACCGCATGGGCCAGGCCGCGATGGCGGGCGCCGAGGCGGTGAAGTACACCGGTGCGGGGACGGTGGAGTTCTTGGTGGACAAGAACCGGGACTTCTACTTCATGGAGATGAACACCCGGATCCAGGTGGAGCACCCCGTCACCGAGGAGGTGACCGACACGGACCTGATCGGGTGGCAACTCCGCGTCGCCTCGGGCGAGACCTTCGAGAGCGGCGCGAAAGCCCTCCACGGCCACAGCATCGAGTGCCGCATCAACGCCGAGGATCCCTTCCGCAACTTTGCGCCCAGTCCGGGCACCATCACGGGCTTCCACAGCCCGAAGGGCCGGGGCGTCCGCTGCGACACCCACGTCTTCGGCGGGTACACCATCCCGCCGCACTACGACTCGCTGATCGCCAAGCTCATCGTCCGCGACGAGACCCGCGAGAAGGCGATTCGCAAGATGCAGCGCGCCCTGGACGAGTTCATCGTGGAGGGCGTCAAAACCACCGTCCCGTTCCACCAGCAGCTCCTTCGCGACGAGCGCTTCCGCGCCGGAGACTTCGACACGAAGTTCCTGGAGCGGTTCGAACTCACGCCGGAAGCGTGACCGTGCCGGGCACGGGGTACCAGGTACTCCGGCCCGTACCCCTGAACCCCGTACCCTGTATCTGCCCATGACCACCCCCGCCCACCTTCGCTACACCAAGGACCACGAGTGGGTCCGCCTCGATGACGACGGCCTCGCGGTCATCGGCATCACGGACTACGCTCAGGGCGAACTGGGAGACATCGTGTTCGTGGAGGTGGACACGGCCGAGGGCGATGAGGTCGCTGCCGAGGAGGCCTTCGGGACCGTCGAGGCGGTCAAGACGGTCAGCGAACTCTTCGCGCCCATCGCGGGCACGCTGGAGGCCATCAACGAGGCGCTGGAAGACGCGCCCGAGACGGTCAACGACGACCCATACGGCGAGGGATGGATGATCAAGATCCGCCCGGCAGACGACGCCGAGATCGACGGCCTGATGTCGGCCGAGGAGTACGCCCACATGATCGGCGCGGACAGCTGATCCGTGACACGTGATGCGTGAGGGTGCCTCGGCCGCTGGCTGGAGGCACCCTCACGCATTTCATGTCCCCCGTTTGTACTCGGGCGTATCTCCAGACTCTCGCATCCCTACCGCACGTGTCACGCATCACGCATCACGAAACCATCGTCATTCTCGACTACGGGAGCCAGACGACCCAACTCATAGCGCGGCGCATTCGCGAGGCCGGGGTGTACTGCGAGATCCACCCGTGCACGATCGACCCGACCGAGGTGGTCGCAATGGCGCCGACCGGGCTCGTCCTCTCCGGTGGCCCGATGTCGGTCTACGACGACGGCGCCCCGCAACTGGACCCGGCGCTGTTGGAGATGACCCAGCCCGCCTCAGGCTCGAGGCGGGGAGAGCCGGTGCCGGTGCTCGGCATCTGCTACGGCCTCCAGGCGATGGCGCACGCGCTCGGCGGGACGGTGGAGCCGAGCGATCATCGTGAGTTCGGCCGGGCGGAATTGGTGGGCTACGCCGAGACGCCCCTCTTCGCGGGCGTCCCGATGCACACCACCGTCTGGATGAGCCACGGCGATCACCTCACGCGCCTCCCCGATGGATTCCAGTCCATCGCGGCGACGCAGAACGCGCCTATTGCAGCGGTGGCGCACGAGACTCGGCCCATCTACGGCGTCCAGTTTCACCCCGAGGTGGTCCACACGGACGACGGTGCGCGGCTCTTGCAGAACTTCGCGCGAGAGGTCTGCGGCGCCTCCGGTGATTGGACGACCGAGAGCTTCATCGATGAGAAGGTGCGCGAGATCCGCGAGATGGTCGGGAAGGATCACGTGGTTCTGGGACTCTCCGGCGGTGTGGACTCGTCCGTGGCGGCGGCGCTCATCCACAAGGCCATCGGCGACCAACTGACGTGCATCTTCGTGGACAACGGGCTGCTCCGCCTCGGTGAGTTCGAGCAGGTGCAGCAGACCTTCCGCGAAGGCTTCGGGCTGGACCTTCGCGCGGTGGATGCGAGCGAGCGCTTCCTGTCCGAACTCGAGGGGGTGTCGGATCCAGAGCAGAAGCGCAAGATCATCGGGCGGGTGTTCATCGAGGTGTTCACCGATGAGACGCACACGCTGGAGGAGGAACTCGGCCACCGGCCGCGCTTCCTCGCGCAAGGCACGCTCTACCCGGACGTGATCGAGAGTGTCAGCTTCAAGGGGCCGTCTGCGACGATCAAGAGCCACCACAACGTGGGCGGGCTCCCGGAGCAGTTGGGCTTCGAGTTGCTGGAGCCGTTCCGAGAGTTGTTCAAGGACGAGGTCCGCGAGGTGGGGCGCCAACTCGATGTACCTGAGGCGATCATCCGTCGCCACCCGTTCCCCGGGCCGGGTCTCGCGGTGCGGATCCTCGGCTCCATCACGCGCGAGGACGCCGACCTCCTCCGCCAGGCCGATGCCATCTGGCTCGACGAACTGGAAACCTCTGGCACCTACGACGATGTGTGGCAGGCGTTTGCTGTTCTCCTCCCGGTACGGTCCGTCGGTGTGATGGGGGACTACCGGACGTACGAGCAGGCGGTCTGCCTTCGCGCGGTGACCTCCACGGATGGCATGACGGCGGACTGGGCGAAGCTGCCCTACGAGGTCCTCGGCCGGGCGAGCAACCGCATCATCAATGAGGTGCGCGGCATCAACCGGGTGGCGTACGACGTGAGCAGCAAGCCGCCCGCGACCATCGAGTGGGAGTAGGTATAGATTGAGGTGTCAAGCAAGAGGCTTTAGCAAATGGACGTATCAACCATTTCCGACTCCGAGGTTGGAAAGGTGATTGGGATGGCAGAGGGGCACTTTTCGGACGTCAAATCAAATAGAATAAAGCCTTCTAAACTTAGTAGAACTATTGCTGCCTTTGCAAATGCGGAAGGCGGAGAACTGTTTGTGGGGATTAAGGAAGATACGCGGTCAGGAAAAAGGTGATGGGATGGATTTGGTGACGTAGAGGCTGCGAATGGAGTGATATAATCCTTATCAGATTTATTTCATCTAGGTTCCGAGTTTAGATATGATTTACTGGTCAACGAAAAAGAACGAGGCTTTGTAATGAAGGTAGAAGTGTCAAAGGCAAGGTCGATCAAAACTTCGTCAGGTGGAGCGATATATATTCGTAGGGGTGCCCAGAACCTTCCTGTGAAAAGCCCGGAGGCAATTCGGAGGCTGGAGAGAAACAAAGGAATTTATTCGTTTGAAGACGAAGTGGTTCCAGTTGAGCACTCAGTGATAACCAACTATGAAAATATTATAAAATTAATGCT
>JBCCPW010000068.1:0-11170 GCA_039024735.1 Bacteroidota bacterium | reverse complement strand
GCGTGGAAGTTGAGGATCCACAGCGTCTGCGCCTGTCCGTTGACCGTGACGTTCGCGCGCATCTCGAAGGGCAGGCGCGAGGCGAAGGCGAACTCGTTGCCCTGGAGGACCGTCCGCGTGAACAAGACGGTGACCACATCCTCTTTGTAGATGTACGCGAGCCGCTGGTTGCCCGCCGACGGCGACGGCCCGAGGACGCCCACGTAGCCGTCGGCGTTGAGCTCCTGAAGGAGCGCCGTGAAGTCGTTCGCGTCCACGATCTCCTGGAGCGCCCACAGGTCCACGTCGGCCTGCCGGATGATCTCGGCGGCGGCCTCGCGCTGAGCCGTGCCGCCCGATCCCGTCCCGAAGTTCTCGATGTTCCACGTCGCGACATCGAAGGTCGCCTCGGTGCCCTGGGGCGGGAGCGTCTGGGCCTGCGCGGCGCCAACCGAGGCGGCGATGAGAGCGAGGATGAGACAGGCGGAACGGACGGGCATCGCGATGGGGGCTGCCCGAAGGTAGGCGACGCCTCGCGGGATCCCACATGCCGCGCTGTGCCTCACGGGGTCTTCGCGACGGGGCCGCCTCGGTGGCGGGTGGGACCGTCCCGTCACCGAGGCGGAGAGCGTCGGCGGTAGCTTGAGGGTCCGCTTCCGCCTCGCGATGTCTGCCTGTCCCGCCGTCCTCGTTCTCAACGGCCCCAACCTGAACCGGCTGGGCACGCGCGAGCCGGAGGTCTACGGCGCGGCGACCCTCGCGGACATCGAGGCGGGTTTGCGCGAGACGTTCCCGGAGGTGGCGCTCCGGTTCGAGCAGCACAACGCGGAGGGCGGCCTGATTGAGGCGCTGCACGCGGCGGACGCGGTGGAGACGGCGGGCGTGGTGCTCAACGCGGCAGGGTACACGCACACCTCGGTCGCGCTGCGCGATGCCGTCGCGAGCATCTCGACGCCCGTCGTGGAGGTCCACATCTCGAACGTGTACGCGCGCGAGAGCTTCCGGCACACGTCGCTCATCGCGCCGCTGGCGGCGGGCGTGATCGTGGGCTTCGGGGTGGCGGGCTACCGGATGGCGGTGCAGTACTTCGCCGAGCGGGTGTGAGCGACGACGCCCCCCGCCTCGGTGCCAACGAGGACGCATCCGGCCAGGACCGGTCTTCTGAGCCCACCGATCCGGATCGCGCGGTGCAGGACCCGGCGGCTTCCTCGGTCTCCACCGAGGCGGACGCCCCGAGAAAAAGCGCGGCGGGCCTCGTGGCAGCGGGCATTCTCGCGAGCCGCCTCATCGGCCTCGTGCGCGACCGTGCCATCGGCTACTTCTTCGGCGTCGGGGCGTTCTCGGACGTGTTCCGGCTGGGTCTGCGCGCGCCCAATCTGCTCCAGAACCTCCTCGGTGAGGGCACGCTGAGCGCCGCCTTCATCCCGATCTACAGCCGTATGACCGAGGCGGGGCGCGACGAGGACGCGGCTCGGTTCGCGGGCGCGGTCTTCGGTCTCCTCGCGACGGTCGCGTTCGGTATCGCGCTGCTGGGTGTGATCTTCGCCGATCCGTTCGTGACCGTTCTTCAGCCCGGCTGGCAGGGCGACGCCGCGGCGGTGGCGCGAGGCGAGATCCCGGTGGATCGCCACGCGTTGGCGGTGATCGTTGTGCGGTTGGCCTTCCCGATGACGGCTGTGCTGGTCCTCAGCGCGTGGGCGCTCGGCGTGCTCAACAGCCACCGGAAGTTTTTGCTCTCGTACTTCGCGCCGGTGGCGTGGAACGTGGCGCTGCTGGTGGCCCTCGGCGTGGGCGCGGCGCTCTACTTGGACGATCCGCTCCGCCTCGGTGAAGCCGCCGACCTGCCCACGGACGGGCTCTCGCGGCTGCTCATCGCGGTATTTGTGGGCGGCATCGCGGGCGGCGTGCTGCAACTCGGCGTTCAACTCCCGGCGGTCCTCCGTCTGCTGAAGCGGTTCCGCCCCAGCCTCTCGCTGAAGGTGGCGGGCGTGCGCGAGGGCATCCGGGCGTTCGTGCCGGTGGTGCTGGGGCGCGGTGCGTACCAACTCTCGGCCTACTTCGATGTCTTCCTCTCCAGCTTCCTCGCGGCGGGTGCCCTCGCGGCGCTGGGCAACGCCTCCACGCTGTACCTGCTCCCGATCTCGCTGTTCGGGATGAGCGTGGCCGCGAGTGAGTTGCCCGAGCTTTCGCGCATCTCGCGTGATGAACTGGAGTCGTTTCTCGGGCGCGTCCGGCAGTCGCTGGGGCAGATCCTCTACCTCGTGGTGCCGACCGTCGTGGGGTACATCGCGTTTGGGTATCTCGTGGTGGCGGTGCTGTATCAGACCGGCCAGTTCGGCGTCGCCGACACGTGGCTCGTCACGTTCGTGCTCATGGCCTACACGGTGGGTCTCGCCGCGACGACCGCCAGCCGCTTGCTCCAGAACGCGTTCTACGCCCTGGACGACACCAAGACGCCCGCCCGGATCGCGGTCTGGCGCGTTGTGGTCTCGGCCGTGGTCGGGGCGGCGCTGATGCTGGTCTTCGACCGGATCGCGCTGGCGGAGGTGCCCGGTCTGGATGCTCTCGTCGGCTCTACCGAGGCGGGGACGCTCCGCCTCGGTGCGGTCGGCCTCGCGATGGGGTCGGCGGTGGGCGGCTGGGTGGAGTTGTGGCGGCTCGTCCGTGCGCTGCGGCGCCACGCGCCGGGCTTCTCGCTTCCGTGGGGCCGCGCGATGCGGATGCTCGGCCTCGCACTCGTCGCGGCTGTCCCCGCCGGGCTCGTCTACGCGTTTGTCCCGAGCGAGGCTCTGCCGATCTGGCTCTACGGCGCGGGCGTCCTCGCGCTGTACGGGTTCGGTTACCTCGGCCTTGGCCTTGCGCTCGGTCTGCCCGAGGGCGAGGCCTGGACCGGACGGTTCACGCGGCGCCTCCGGCGGGGGTGATCGCGGCGGGGTGTGCGTGCGCTGACACCGAGGCGGGATGGATGCATTCTGATACCGAGGCAGGCGGATCCGTACAGACGCCCCGCGGGGCGTCTCTATCGGTGGCTCGCCGTGGCGCGTGCACCCGATGCCGCACCCTCGGCACTCGCCTTCCGTTTCTTCGCGTTCCGCCTCCCTCGCCTCCCAGCACTCCACCCGAACCGTGGCCGGATACAAAGGACATCTCACCGGCGCCGCCGTCGTGACCAGCCTCTACCTCGCTGGGCTGGCCGCGCTCTTCGCCGTGGACGATGCCTACCGCCAGTTCTCCGAGATGGAGATGGTCGGCTGGGCCGCGATTCTGATGGGCGTCGGGCTGATGTTTGGCCTCTGGCCGGACGTGGACACCAACTCGAAGGGACAGAACCTCTTCTACTGGCTCTTCTTCCTGACCGACGTGGCGCTCATCGCGGGCGAGCGCTTCCGCGAGGCGGCCTACCTCGGGCTCTTCTGCATCCTCCCCGCGCTCGGCAAGCATCGCGGCTGGACCCACACGACGTGGGCGATGCTCCTCATCCCCTCGCCGCTGCTCCTCGTGCCGATGCTGCTCTCCGCCGAGACGGAGCCCCTGGCCGGGCTTCCGCTGTACGGCGCCGCCGTGGCGGGATACTTCAGCCACCTCCTCGTGGACGGACTCATCGTCCCGTTGCCGTGGAAGCGCCGCTCGGGCTGGAGATAAGCCGCTTCCGTACGGTCTCTGGGGTCACCCCCGTCCACCGCTGAAAGGCCCTGAAGAAGGATGTCGGCTCTTGGAAACCAAGTAGAAACGCGATCTCTGCGAAGGTGAGTTCGGGGCGGTGCAAGTACTGTCGGGCCAGAGCCTCACGAGTAGAGCCCACGACTGTCTTGAAACTGGTGCCTTCGCGTTGCAGCTGCCTCTGGAGGGTGCGCGGACTCACGGCGAGCCGACGTGCTACCCCATCCAGCGCAAACTGACCACTGGGCAACCCCTCCAGCAGAACCGCACGCGTGCGCTCCGCGAACGTTGCCCCTCCCTCCAGATCGGCCAGCCGCCTGCGCAACTCCGGCTCGAAGATGCTCCACATCGCACTGTTCGCCGTCAGAAACGGGCGACGCGCATCGCCGGAACTGAAGGTCACCTGGATATGGTCTCCCCGTTTCATCCGCACCCCGAGGAAATCATCGAAGGCTCGTGGGTCTGCCGGCAGCTCCGGCACCACCACGGATGTAGGCCGGACGTGCTGGCGCGTTCCAAGTCGTGCCAGCTTTACCACAAACATGGCTTCTAAGGCATGCATAAACGGGGCAGGATCCAAAAGAGCCTTCTTCCATCGATAGGTCAGAACGAGACCCTGTGCATCATCACGAACCTGTAACGTGATCGGGCCAATCAGTGGCTTGAAGCGAGCCAGCCGATCAGCAGCGGTTGTCAGGTCCGGGCTACAGAGGGCTGCGAAAACAGGGGGCGTGAACAACTCGGGACTTAGAGAATCGGTGAGCTGCACCCAGACGCTCGGGACTGTGACTACTGCGTCCATCGCCCTGCTGAAGCGAAACAGAGCCTCGGTGGTAAGGCGCACGTCGTCGCTGTTGAGCACGTCCTCGGGAAGCTGCGCTCGCCGCAACACGTCGGCATAGTCGATCCCTACCTGCGAGAGAACGCTTTTCCAGCCCGCACCAATCGAATAGCTCTGGCTAGCGTTCATCCCACTTCCAGAAACTCGGCTTAGCAGTTTTACCCATCCCCTGGAGTCACGAGAGCTTCTCTGCGAGTGCTTCCAGACGGCGGTGGAGAATACGCTGGTTGAGAGGCGACATGGGAGCCAGCTGTTCGGACCCGTGGAACGCGCCTGGATAGACATGAAGCTCAGTCGGGACTCCCGAAGCAAGGAGAGTGCTCGCGAAGGCGATGTCCTCATCGCGGAAGGCATCTTCGGTTCCCACATCGATGAACGTCGGCGGGAAGCCTGTGGCGTCGGTGCGGCGGCTGGGGGCCGCGTAGTGATCTGCTTCCTGACCACCGAGGTAGGCGTCCCAGGCCTCCATATTGGCCGCGCGGTCCCAGACCCCGATGGCTGTGATCTGGTGGCTAGACGGGGTGATGTTGCGGTCGTCGAGCATCGGGTAGATCGCCATCACGAAGCACGGCCTCGGCCCCTCCCGGTCTAGCGCCATGAGAGCTGTGCCAATCGTAAGCCCTCCTCCGGCACTTTCCCCATAGATCGCGATTCGGTTGGAGTCGATGCCGAGGGAACGAGCATGGTCCGTCATCCACGTCAGACCTGCATAGCAATCCTCAACGGGTGCTGGGTAGGGATACTCGGGAGCTAGTCGGTACTCGATGTTGACCACCAAAGCCCCCAACTGCGCACAGAAGGTCCTGCACCCCATATCACCTGTTTCAAGATCGCCGACGACCATGCCGCCGCCATGGATGTACAGAATCGCGGGGTGGGCGTCCGAAACCGTCTGGGGCCGATAGACACGAATCGGAATCTCCGGCGCCCCAGAGGGTCCTGGGATCGTCCGATCCTCAACTATGACATCCTCGGATGGAGGAATGGATGCGCTCAAATGCTTCGAGATGGCCGCCAGCGCTACACGCCGTTCGGGGATAGGAAGAGCCTGGAGTCCTCCCGGAAGGACCTTCAGCATCTCCTCAAGGGCGGCGCGAGATTCGGGTTCGAGGCGGGCGAGTTGTTCAGGGGCAGTCTGGCTCATTGAGGTCTCCTGATGGAAGGACGCAGTGTGGTAGCACTGCGATGTAGCCATCAGGGGAAGGGACTCGGATAGCCCTACGCGCCATCTCGCTGTCGCTGCGCGCCATCTGGATCCAGCACGAGGCAGGAGGAGCACCACCCCCGCGGGGTGCCACTCAGTTCAGCCTGGGAATCAGGCCTCCGTCGCTCAGAACTCTCGCTCTTTCAACCATGGCCTGCAGGTTCCGGCTCCACCCGCCTCGGTCCCGAGGCGGACCAGCACCGAGGCGGACGCCCTCCTATCGGTTCGCTGAACGCGATGGGTAGGGCCTGTGTCCCGGCCAACCGATGACCGCCGACGAGCCGCAGCGGTTGTCCGCCTCGGTGCACAGACAGTCGTCGAAGACGGGTCCAGCGCGGGATGCACCACACGGACAGCCGGACAGTGCCCGTCTTACCGCAGGTGCTCTCCGAAGAAGGCCGTGGTGCGGGTCCAGGCGTCCTCGGCGGCGGCGGCATCGTAGCGCTGGCCGGAGGGGTTCGCGAAGGCGTGCGCGGCCCCAGGGTAGGCGACGATGTCGTGCGAGACGCCCGCCTCGGCGAGCGCCGACTCGAACGCGCGCACAGAACTCATCGGGATGGAATCGTCGGCCTCGCCGAAGAGACCGAGGACGGGCATATCCAGTGCCGCGAGCCGGTCCGCCTCGGTGACGGGGCGGCCGTAGTAGATCACGGCGGCGTCCAGCCGGTCCGGCAGCGCGAGGGCGGTTCGCAGCGACCACATCCCGCCAAAGCACCACCCGACCGATCCGACAGCCGGAGCGCCGAGGGAGTCGGCGAGGAAGGTGTGAGCCTGGCGGAGGTTGTCCGTCAGCGCGTCCTCGCGCCCCATCGCAGTCTGCATGAGGGCCATCGCATCATCGGGGGCGTCGGCGGTCTCGCCGCTGTAGAGATCGACGGCGAGCGCAGCATAGCCTTCGGCGGCGAAGCGCCGGGTCATGTCGCGCACGTTGTCGTTGAGCCCCCACCACTCGTGGATGACGATGAGGCCCGGGAGCGGCCCCTCGGCGCCGGACGGGCGGACGAGCGTGCCCGTCACCGTCTCCCCGTTCACGGTGGCGTAGGCGACCTCCTCGACCGTCACGTCCAGGTCGGCAGTGCCTGCGGTGGCGCCCGACGGATCGGCGGTCTCGCCGTCGTGCTGCTCGCGCATGTCGTCGGCGTACTCGGGCTCATCCGAGGCGCAGGCGGAGAAGACCAGGGCGGCAGCGAGGAGGACGAGGGAGCGCATGGCGGGAGGAGAGGGGAGAGGGTCGGCTACCTTCGGCGGGCTCCCGCCGTTCCATGAGCGATTCCGTCCCCGTCATCTCCTACGCTGCCGAGGTCCGGCGCAAGGCGCTGCACCTGCTGGCGCTCGTCATCCCGGCGGGCATCCTGTGGGTCGGGCGCGAGGTCTCGCTGTGGATCCTCGTGCCGCTGGCCGTCCTGGCGGTCCTCGGTGACTGGAGTCGGCAGCGGGTGGCGTGGGCACGGGAGGGGCTGCATCGGGTCTTCGCGCCCCTCATGCGGCCCGAGGAGATTCCCCCGTTCGGCGGACGCATCGTGTTCAACGGCGCGACGACCATGATGGTGGCGGCGGCGCTGAGCGTGGCGCTGTTTCCGGCGGCGCTGGCCGCGCTCGGCCTCGCGATGCAACAGACGGGCGATGCGGCGGCGGCACTCGTGGGGCGGAAGCTGGGCCGCACCCGCTGGCCGGGTTCGCCGAAGTCGGTGGAGGGCACCGTCGCGTTTGCGCTCGTGGCGGCCCTCACGGCATGGGTCTTCGCGTGGACGTTCGGCGCGGACGTGACGTTGGCGCAGATCGCAGCGGGCGCGGCGGTGGGGGCGGTGGTGGAGGTGCTGCCGCTCTCCATCAACGACAACCTGCGAGTCCCGCTCGCGGCATCCCTCGCGATGGTCGTCGTCGGCGCGGTGTAGAGTGGCGGCACGGGTTGCCTCGGGTCTCCGCCTCGGTGGGGCAACAGCAGCACCGAGGCGGGCAGGCTCCGTACAGAGCGGATTCGCGGGTGTGCCGTCTTCCGCCTCGGTGGCAGACAGACGCGCACCGAGGCGGGAGCAGCAGCGAGGCCCATCCGGTTAGCTTCGACGGTTGTTGTGCTGCCCTCGCCCGTGGTCCCGTTCGATCTGCTCGCTCCGCATCCGCCCGACCGCCGAGGCCGGGAGCCCGAGGTCAACGCCTGGATCGAACTCCACAACCTGCTCGCCGCGGCGGAGTCCCTGGACGATCTCGAACCGGACCCCATCGGGCGCATCCGGCGGCAGCGCGGGGTGGACCTCGCGGAGGGCTACTACGACGAACGCCTCGCGTTCTACACGCGCATACTGGACTGGACGCTGGAGGACGGCGACTTCCCCGAGGCGGACCGCCAACTGCTCACCGTCGTCGCGGCGACGCTGCATCTCACCTCGGCCGATCTGGAGGGGGCCCACCAGCGGGCGTTCGGGACGGCGGTGGACCGGTCGCTCGCGGACGACTGCCTGGACGTGGACGAGCGGCTGCTGCTCTACAAGCTCCAGCACACCCTCGGTCTCGATCCCAATCTCGCCGACGGTGCCTTCGAGGTGCTGGCCCGCGAGCGGCTCCTCGTGACGGTCGCACGGGCCCTGTGTGACGGCGAACTCTCCCCAGAGGAGGCGCGCGAGGTGCAGCGTGCCCAGCGCAACCTGGGCGTGAACGTCCCGGATCGGGTGAAGGCGATGCTGGATCGCGCCGCCCGCACCTGGACACTCCGGCACGGCGATCTCCCCCCGGTCCCAACGGATCTCGCGCTTCCCGAGGCGGAGACCGGACGCTACGTGGCCTCGGCGCAGTGGCGCCGTGTGGACCTGGAGCGGCTGCACGCGGTCTACAGCGACCCGGACAGCCGCTTGGCGCTGGATTCCGGCGAGACCTATCACCTCCGGGTGCCGCCGGTGGCGCAGCGGGGCATCACGGTGGCGGGCCGCATCGTCCTCACGGACGCTCGCATCCACTTCGACGGACGGGGGCGCAAACCGTCCGCACGTGCTCTTGGCGATCTGCATCGCGTGCTTCGCTTCCAGAACGGCGTCCTCGTGGAATGGAAGGGGGACCGCGCCACGTTCATCACCACGACCGAGGACGCGGCGTTCATTCGCGCGCTGGCACGGCTCTCGGGTCCAAAGCGAGGGGATCGCCCGTGGTCCGCCCGATGGCGTCCGGTGTATGCCTCCGAGCGCGACCGCGTGTTCCGGCGGCTCCGCCCGATGCATGCCGAGCCGGAGCGGTACCGGGCGGCGCTTCCGCTGCTCCGATCCTCGGGATTGAGCCCGTACGGTTCGGTGCTGCTGGAGGGCAGCAAGCTGGTCCTTGCGGGGCCTCGCGGGCCGAAGCGCGTCTCCATCCGCAGCCTGCGCGGGGCCTATTCGCGTGGGCGTCTCGTGTGGGTCTCGCGGCGGAGCGCGCACGACTGGCTCTTCGAGTTTCTCACCGAGGCGGAGGCGGAGCGCTTCGTGCGGATGCTGGTCTGACTCGCCCCGCCTCGGTGGTGTCGTGGATGCACCGAGGCGGAAGACGCGAGTGGCTCCCCACGTCCGCCAAAGAGTGTCCGACGCTTCCGCCTCGGTTCTCCGGCGCCGTCACCGAGGCGGGACCCGGCCCGTCAGCGCCGCGCGCCCGGCTCCATCCGAAGCGCCGCCATCGTGCGCTCCGTCAGCCGCATCAGCGCGACGGCGTCTGCCAGGGACAGCGCGCCGGGGCCGCTCGTCGGCACGCGGCCAGACCGGACCGCCGCGACGAAGGCCGCGAGGCCCGTCGAGTCCGGCTCGCGAACGGGCGCGGTGCCCTCCAGGCAGATCGGCCCGCGCAGCGACCGCGCGCTGAGCCGCACGGCCCCGCCGCTCGCGGACAGCCGGACGCTCGGCGGCCACCCCTCCGTCTCCTCGCGAATGCCGACGTGAGCGTAGGCGCCCGTGCGGAACCGGAGGCTCACCAGCACCGACCGGAGGCGTGCCCCGTCGCGGTCCGCCTCGGTGTCCATCCGGGCGACGGCGTCGCTGCGGACGAGGGCCATCACGGCATCGAGCGCGCCTGCGAGGCGGCGCGACCAGGGGAGATCGAGCCCTTCGGCGGGGTCGGCGCCCGCGAGGTCCAGCGCGACGAGCCGTGCGGCCCATCCCGCCGGACGAGCGGCCACGAGGGCATCTATCGGGAGCGGGCGCTCGACGGCCACCTCGGCTCCGGCCTCCTCGGCGCGAGCCGCGAGGGCCTCCGCCTCGGTCACCGAGGCGGCCGGGGGCCACGCCGCGAAGACGTGCGCGCCCTGCTCCAGCGCCTCCCGCACGTCGTGCGCCCGGACGCCCGGCCCGCTGCCCACCGCGACCACCTTGCACGCCCGCGCGAGGTCCGCCACGCTCGCCGCAGGCATCGCGCCCGCCTCGGTCGCCCAGGCGGATGTCGCCTCCGCCGTCTCGGCCATCACGCCTGTCAGCCGTGCGCCCTCGGGCACCGCCGCGCGCCGAGGACCGACGAGGCCGAGGGAGACGAGATCGGGCATGGCGCGAAAGCTAGCTTCGAGGCGAGCCCGCCCTCTCATGTTCGACCCCCTCTCGGACGCCCTCGCGCGCCTCGCCTTCTCGCGCCTCGCGCCCGACCGCCCCCACCCGCGCGCGGACCTGGACCGGTTGCCCCCGCTCCTCGCGCACACCCTCCGCCGTCGCCTCCACCGGGAGGCGATCGGCCGCCTGGACGTGGCGGCCCCGTGGGTCAGCTCCGTTCCCGATCTCTGGCGCGAGGACGCCATCGCCGAGGCGCGCTACCCCGCGAGCGCGTGGAGCCCCGCCGTGCGCGAGGCGAGCGCATGGCTGTTCGAGGCGCTCGTGCGTCCGGCAGAGGCCATCGCGGTGCTCCTGCCCGAGACCGGAGAGACGCCGACCGCCGAGGTGCTGGACCGGATGCAGGACCTCGGCGCGTACCCGTACCTCGCCGAGGTGGTCCAGCGCTACGCGGAGAAGAAGGAGCGCACCGGCTACGACCGCGAGACGCTGCGCCACCTCCTCGGCCGCGTGGATCACCGCCTCGGTGCCGAACTGGACGCGGACGGCTGGCAGGCGCTCCTCCGTCCGCTCTACGACCTCGTGGGCACCCTGCCCGAGTTCCCCGACGGCGTGCCGGGCCGCGTGCTCGCGGAGGTGTTCGCCGCGCGAGGCTGCCCTGGGCTGGGAGCGGCCGTCGTCACCGAGGCGGTCGTCTCGTGGCAGGCCCTTCCCGCGATTCTCGCCGAGGGTCCCTCGTCCGACGCCGAGGCCGCCTCGGTGCCGCCCGACCCGTCACCGGAGGAGCCCACAGACGACCCGTCCGACGAGCCGTCTGATCCGCCCCCTCCCGAAGCGGGCGAGGACGACGAGGCGGTCGTCGTCGCCTCGGCGGAGTCTGGAGATCCGCCGCGCCTGCCCACGCTCGCGGAAGCACTCGCCGACGCCCGCGCCGCCGACGACCTCGCAGACGAGGCCCCCGCCGATGAAGCCGAGATCGCCCACGAGGCTGACTCT
>JBCCPW010000067.1:0-11235 GCA_039024735.1 Bacteroidota bacterium | reverse complement strand
TCCACACCGGGCAGATGCCCCACAGCCGCCGGGACGTTGCGCGGGACGCCGAGGTCCAGCACGGTCCGCTGGCGTCCGTCGGCCCACGCGGTCCGAGCCGCATCGAGGGGGAGAGCGAGGCGATCCGTTGCGGCGAAGACCACGTCCGCCTCGGTGAGAACGCTGGGGAAGTCGTCGGGGCGAACGACACGGAAACCCGCGTGTGCAGGCGCGTGCGCGCTCACCAGCGTGATGGCGCCCGGCTCTGCGCCTGGGAGGAGGCCCATCATCAGCCGTCCAATCTGGCCCGCCCCGATCACGAACACGTGGCGCCCTTGGACCCCGGCACCCGTCGCCTCGGCAAGCCGGAGCGCGGCGCTCGCAGTGGAGGCCGCACCACGCCCCAGGTCGGTCTCACGCCGGACCCGCTGCCCCGCCTTGACAGCCGCCCGCAACACCCGGCGGAGAGCGGGGCGGAGCACACCCGCCTGCTCAGACTCTGCACGGGCCCGACGCACCTGCCCCAGAATCTGCGCTTCCCCCAGCACAGCCGACTCAAGCCCCGAGGCCACACGAATGACGTGACGGAAGACCTCCGTTCCGGTCCGCGCCGTGAACACCTGGGCACCCGCCTCGGGCCGAAGATCCGAGAGTTGCCGGTATCCCCACGCGAGCAGTTCCTCCGCAGGCGCGCGTCCGGACAAGAGGATCTCCACCCGGAAGCAGGTCGAGAGGATGCAGGCGCCCATCCCGTCCGCAAGCGCGGCCTCCCGCAGGGCGTCGGCATCGTGCGCGGTCAGCGCCCACGCCTCGCGCTCCTGCACGGCCAGCCCGTCCCCGTCGAAGCCGAGGGAGACGATGTGCTCACGATCCGGCCGGGTCTCACGCATCGGGGTCATCGTAGGCCTCCGCGATGGTCATCTGCATCTCGTTCATGAACTCGTTCACCTTGCGCATCAGCGCGATGGGGTCGGCGTCTTCCACACTCTCGAAGCGAGGCACGAGCGCCGTGCTCTCGGTCAGCACGTCCCGGAAGAACAGCGTGGCGCGAAGGGCGTCGGGCAGACGCATCCCGCGGTCCTTCATGTCGATGGCGTAGCCCCACGCGATGCGGCGAAGCTCGGCGGTCCGCGCCTCGGGGTCCCCCGCGTCGGCCACGTGGCGCAGCAGAAGCCCCATCAACTGCCGACCCGTCTCACGCCGGTGGGACCGGTCGGCGCCTTCAAAGGCGCGGTTCCACGGCGCCTCGGTGTTGGCGCGCACCTGATAGCGGGCATGCACGACGGCGTGCTCGGCCCATGCCTCGTGCGCGAGCCCGACGGCACCGGACGGCGCCACATAGCCGTTCAACGCATCAGGCTCCGTCTCCGCGAGGCGCTCGCGCCGGAGCCGCTCCACCGCCTCGGTGGGAATGCGGCGATGGCCCCCCGCCGTCCGCGAGACGGGCAGGAGCCCCTCATCGGTCCACCGCCGGACGGTACCGATGTGGACACCGAGGCGGTTGGCGGCCTCACTGACACTGAGAAGTCGAGACACTACGTAGCTTTGCTGAGCTTTGAAGCTACGAACCTCCCTTCGAGGGCGCACAGGGGGAGCGTGAAGGGGACGTGGATGCCCGAAACCTCTTCACCGATTGTTGGGCAGCCGGTCGGCCCGGTCAGTATTTAGACTCGATCCACACAGTCGGCGTATCGCTCCGCCATGCCTCTTCGCCTCGCGTTCGTCGGGCTCCTCGCCCTCGCACTTGGGGCAGATGCCCTCGCGCAGGTCGAAACCCGAACCCTCCGCGTGATCGGCCAGGTGGTCGATGCCCGGACGGGACTCCCCATCGCCGGGGCGCTCATTGACACCCACTCCGCGCGCTTTCCCGTCCGCGCCAACGCGACGGGCCGGTTCCGCGCCGACCTCCGGCCACGAGCCCGCACGACGGTCTCGGCGCGCGGGTACGTGCCGGTGCGCCTCACCGTGCGCACCGACCGAGTGACCGAGGCGGACGGGTCCGCCTCGGTGCCCAGACGCATCGTGGTCCGCCTCGTCCGGGAGCCCCGGCGCGTGGTCGATGCCTGGACGCACACGTCGGGTTGGCCCTCCACGGATGATGACTCCTGACACGTCGTCTCCGGCAGGACGCCCCGTCGCTACGCCCGAGGCCATTGACGACTGGTTCCGCCGCTCCGGCTTCGGTGAACGCACCGAGGCGGGACGGGCCAAGGCGCGACGCGCGCTCTCCGCCCTGGATGCGGGCGCCTTCTCTGGCCTTGACGAGGCCACACGGACCCAGATCCGCGGGCGCCTCGCCGCCTGCCTCCGAACTCCTTGATTCACCCACCCCTCACCCTGTTCATGTCCACCCCTTCGTTTCTCTCCGCGTTCGCGCTGGCGCTCCTGATGGTGCCCACTTCGTTCGCGCAGACGGGCACCGTCTCCGGTCGCGTCACGGACGCTGGCACCGGTGACCTCCTTCCCGGCGCGAGCATCCGCGTTGAGGGCACCCAACTCGGAGCTGCGACGGACGCCTTCGGCAAGTTCAATGTTCGCAGCGTTCCCGCTGGCGCCGTCACACTTGTCGCCTCCTTCGTCGGCTACGAGACCGCGCGCGTCGAGGCGACCGCCCTCGCTGGCGAGAATGTGTACGTCGAGGTCGCACTTGCGCCTGACCCGGGCCAGATCGGCGAGGTCGTCATCCGCAGCGAGAAGTTCATTCGCAACCTCCAAGAGACACAGGCGTCGGTCGGCGTCGTGACGAGCACGGAGATCGAGGCGATCCCGGTTCGGGACTGGGAGGATGCCGCCCGGCTCGTCGGCAACGTCTCGACGAGCGGGAATGGCACGTTCAACATCCGGGGGATCTCGAACGTCGGGTTCGGCGGCGGCTCGCCCACCGCGACGCTCTACGTGGACAACGTGCCACAGGGGCTTTTCACCACCTCGCGCACGGCGCGAGGCTCGTGGGACCTGGAGTCCGTCGAGGTCTTCCGTGGGCCACAGTCCACGCTCTCCGGCCGCAACGCGCTGGCAGGCGCGATCTATCTCCGTTCTGCTGCACCTTCGTTTGAGTACGGCGCAGCGGCGCGCGTGCGCGGCGGTACCCAGGACGCGCTGGAAGGCGCGCTCATGGTGACCGGGCCCATCGTTGCGGACCAACTCGCCTTCCGCGTGTCAGCCGAGAGCGGCACGCAGGACGGGGACATCGACTTCCTGAACGTCACCTCGGATGACGACGGCTTCGCGCGGACGAACACCATCGCGCAGCGGAACGTCCGTTCGCGGCTCCTCTTCACGCCGACGGCCGTGCCGGGCCTCTCCGTTCTCGCCTCGCACACGCTCTCGTACGACCGGCCGCCCTCGTTCCAGGGCCTCACCGATCTCGACGCGAGGACGAACGACGGAGCCGTCGCCTCGTTCACCGAGACGACGCTGAACAACCTTTCGCTGGAAGCCAGCTACGACCTCGCGCCGTCGCTCGCGATCACGTCCATCACGGGCGCCGCGATCTCGGACTACCGCATCGACGGGCTCACGTATCAGGACCCGAATGGCAACCCCGGCATCCAGCAACGCGCCGAGACGGACGAGTTCAACTTCACCCAGGAGCTTCGCCTCAACTACGAGACCGACCAGACGCGCGCCGTCTTCGGCGGCTACTACGGCCAGTTCGAGTACGAGCGCACCCGGTCTGACGAGGGCGACGTGTTCTTCACCGCCGACGCCGACGTGCTGCTCCCGCGCCTGCTTCCGCAGTTGGTCCCGGCACCACTCTTGGCATTCCTCCCGGACAACCTGGAGATCCAGCCGTACCGGATCGATGCAATCGACGAGGGATTGGACTCGGACGAAACGCGCAACCTGGCCGTCTTCGGCGAGGTCAACCACGAGGTCATCGACAACCTGACGCTGACGGCGGGCTTCCGCTACGACAACGAGTCGCTCGACGTGCTGACCGGGCAGATCAACACCCCCACAGTTGAGTTCAGAGGCGTGACGGCGGGGCAGCAGATCGCGGCGCTCATCCCGAGCGGCATCCCCGGCGTTCCCCCTGGGGCCGTCATCGCCGCAGGCATCGACGAGGGCGTGCGCCAGTTCGCCGTCGAAACGCTCACGACGAGTGACTCACTCAGCACGAACTACGAGGCATTCCTGCCGAAGATCGGGCTCGTCTACGACCTCACGCCCGACGCCTCGCTCGGCTTCACCGTCCAGCGTGGCTACCGGGCGGGTGGCGCCGAGTCGTTCGGAGTCGACAGCCTCAACGTGTTCGAGCCGGAGTACACCTGGAACTACGAGGTCGCCGCGCGGACGCGGTGGCTCGGCGGGCGGGTGATCGCCAACGCCAACGTGTTCTACACCGACTGGACCGATCAGCAGGTCCGCGTCCCGATTCCAGGCAATGCGTTCTTCCTGACCCGGACCGAGAACGCGGGCGCCTCGACGCTCTACGGCGGTGAGCTCGAACTTCGCGTCGTGCCGACGCGCGGACTCACGCTGTACAGCTCGCTCGGCCTAACGGAGACCGAGTTCGACGACTTCCCGACCACCATCACGGACCAGGAGACAGGCAACGACGTCTCGGTCAACCTCGCGGGCCTCCGCTTCCCCGGCTCACCCGAGCAGACCCTTGCGGCCGGTCTGATCTACGACGTGGGCGAGGGTCCGTTCGCCGGGATCAACGTGAGCTACACCGGCGAGAACTACACGCAGGTGGGGAACGTGCTCGACGCCGATGGCACCCCGCAGCTCGATGAGCGCCTTCGTGCGGGGGACTACACCATCGTGGACGGGCAGGTGGGCTACGTGTTCGACCTCCAGGGCCAGCGGGCGCGCGTGACCGCCTTCGCGCGCAACCTCTTCGACGTGACCGCGCGCGACCGCGTGTTCCTCGAGCCGAGCGGCCGGAGCGTCTTCACGATCGAGCCGCCTCGGATTGTTGGGCTCAGCCTGGACGTTCGTCTCTAGCCCGTCCGTCCACGACCGAGGGGCCGGAGGTCCGACCGTTGACCTCTGGCTCCTCTCCTCTTCCATCGCATGACTCCCCTTTCGCTCCTGCTCGCGGCGGCGGCCTACGGTGCGTTCTACGCGGCGGCCCCCGGCCGTCAGTCGCGCGCACTCGGGCCCACCCGTACCCTTCTCTGGGCAGGCACCGCGCTGACCGTGGCCGCGCTGGGGCTCTCCATCGCCGCGACGGGATCGTCTGTGGGGCCGGTGCTGGTGGTGACGGTCATGATGGCGACCGCCTCGGTGCTGGCGGTCGTGGGACCGTTCGTCTTCCCCGAGGCGGCAGAGACTGCCCGCACGCGAACCGCCACACCCGCCTCGGGACGCGCACCGACGATGCCGCCAGGGGCTCGGCTGCCCGGGACCACGCCCGCCCGTCCGCCAGGAACCACGCCTGCGCGTCCGCCCGGCTCCCCTCCCGGCCGACCGCCTACCTTCCCACCGTCGCCACCGCCCCCCTCGTCATGAAGCACGACTGGACCCGAGGCGAAGCCTGGGGCAAAGGAACCGCCGCCTTCTTCGGTGGCTTCGTTGCGTTTCTTCTGTTTGGCCTGGCGCTGGGGACCGCGCTGCCGCACCTCGGGGTTCCCATCGGCGTGGCCGTGGCCCTCGCCGTTGGGCTGTCCGTCCCGGTGTGGGCCGCACTGATCATCTGGGCAGTCCTCGCGCCGAACGGCCGCCGCGCGTGGCTGCGCATGACCGCGACCTCGCTTGCGCTCGGAGCCATCACAGCCGTCGGCTACGTTCTGTAAGCGCCGCATCCGATGGACACTCCCCACCCACCGACGGCCTCGCCGCCCCGCCTCGGCACCGAGGCGGATGCCCCTGCACAAGGGAAGGCACCCGGCAAGAAGACGAAGAAGCTGGTCGGGCCACGCGCGTTCAAACTGCTCTGGGACAGCCACTCCGTTGTTGGGATCGTCGTTGGGCTCGGACTCTTCGTGATCTTCTACGCCGGGGCGTTTTCGCTCTACCGCGCTGAACTGATCGCGTGGGCCGATCCGGCGCTTCGCGCAGCCGAGGTCCGGATCTCCGCCGACGAGGCCGTCGCGCCGATCCTCGCCGAGGCGCCGCCCGCGCCCGCGACCGACGTTCAGGTCTCCTATCCCGTCCACGAGCGCGCGTACTACTACGTCCGCTATCAAACGCCCCACGGCGACACGACGCGAGCGGTCCAGGCGATGGTCAACGCCGAGACGGGCCAGCGCTTCGACATCGCCGAGGGGGAGGGCGTCGGGCGCAGCCAGGCGGGCAACATCGTCTACCGGCTCCACTACTTTGCGCAGGCCGGGTTCGCGGGCCAGGTCATCTCGGGTCTCGTGGCCGTGTTCTTGCTCTTCGCCGTCGTGAGCGGGATCCTGATTCACCTGCGGAAGCTGCCCACTGACTGGCACACGTTCCGCCCGAAGGTCAGGCTGCGTTCCGCGTTGGCGGACGCCCACACAGTGCTTGGGCTCGTGGGGCTGCCGTTCGCCGCGATGTACGCCATCACGGGAGCGTTCCTCGCGCTGCTCATCATTCTCCTCGCGCCGAGCGTGATCGTCGTGTTCGGTGGAGATCAGGAGGCCGCGCTGGACCTCGTCTACGGCTTCGAGATGCCGCCGCACGAGCCGACGGGTGAGCCTGCCGAGATGCTGTCCATGAACGAGATCATGGCGGCGCTTCCCGACTCATGGGAGGCCGCAGGCGTAGAGCCGACGTTCGCCCTACTCCACGGCTGGGGAGACGAGGCCGCCATCGCCGAGGTCTTCGGCGACACCCCGAACAGCCTCACGGCCGGGCCTCGCGCCATTCTGGACGCCTCCACGGGAGAGGTCCTCGCCGCCAACAACCCGACGCTCGGCACCGCGCTCGGTGGCACGACGGCCGCGATCACGAATCTGCACTACGCCCGCCTCGGTGGCGGGACGACGGTGGCGAAGGTGCTCTACTTCTGGCTCGCGCTCGCGACGGCGTCGGTCATCCTGACGGGCAACATCCTCTGGGTCCTCGTGCGGCGGCCCAAGGACCCGCGCGCGACACCGAGGCTCCACCGGTTCCTCGCACGGCTGACCGTCGGCGTGGGCTGTGGGCTGGTGGTTGCGGTGCCCATCATCTTCCTCGTCCCCCAGGTGCTCGGCATCGAGGCGGAGGGGCTCGTGACGTGGGAGAACGCGGTGTTCTTCGGCGCGTGGGCCGTCTTCATCGTTGCGGCGTTTGCGGGTCCGTCTGCCGTGTGGGCCGCCCGGTGGCAGCTCGCGATGGCGGGCGTGCTGAGCCTGCTCGTGCCCGTCGCCAGCGCGACGCTCGGTGGCACCCCGCCGTGGGTCTCGGCCGCCAACGAGTGGTGGGGCCTCGTCACGATCGACGTGGGCTTTGTGCTGATGGGCCTCGCGCTGCTCTGGACCGCCCGGCGGTTGGGTCCGGCGTCGCTCACGCCTGCGCTCTCGGGCGACGGCGCAGCCGCCGAGCCGCCCCTCGCGCCGCAGCCCGTGCCCGCGTCCTGATCGGTGGAAACGCTCGACCGCCCCCACGCTCCGCCGCCCCGCTCGTCCCGCCTCGGTACCGAGGCGGAGGCCCCCAGGGCGCCCCGCGCGAAGACGAAGCTCGTCGGGCCGCGCGCGTTCACGCTGCTGTGGGACAGCCACTCCGTCGTCGGGATCGTCATCGGGCTCGGGCTCTTCGTCATCTTCTACGCCGGGGCGTTCGCGCTCTACCGAGGCGAGCTGCACGCCTGGGCGGATCCGGCCCTGCGCACCTCGGAGGTTCGTGCCTCGGAGGCGACCCTCACGATGGACGAGGTCGTCGCGCCGATCTTCGCCGAGGCGCCGCCTGCACCGGGCGCCGACGTGTCCGTCAACTGGCCGATGCGCGAGCGGGCGTTCTTCTTCGTCCGCTACGAGACTGCTGTCGGCGACACCACCGAGGTGGTCACAGCGGTCGTCAACCCCGTGACGGGCGAGCGGGTGGACCCGTCGCGCGCGACCCGGTTCTCGCGCTCGTCGCTCTCCGAGATCCTCTACCGGCTCCACTTCTTCGGCCAGGGCGGCATCTGGGGCGAGATCGTCGCCGGGCTCATCGCGGTCTTCCTCCTGTTCGCGGTGGTGAGCGGCGTGCTCATCCACCTGCGGAAGCTGCCCACCGACTGGCACACGTTCCGCCCGAAGGTCAAGCTCCGCGCTGCCCTCGCGGACGCGCACACGGTCCTCGGGCTGGTCGGGCTGCCGTTTGCCGCGATGTACGCCATCACCGGCGCCTTCCTCGGACTGCTCGTGATCCTCCTCGGTCCCAGCGTGCTCCTCGTCTTCGACGGCGACTACCAGAACGCGCTCGATCTCTCGGCGGGCTTCGAGATGCCCGCGCACGAGCCCTCCGGCGAGCCCGCCGAGATGCTCTCCTTCGCCGAGTACCAGGAAGCGCTGCCCGCCGCGTGGGACGGCGTCGTGGACGCAACGGTGATGGCCGTCCATGGATGGGGAGATGCGAACGCGATTGTCCAGGTCTTCGGTGACAACACACCGGGGGCGACCTCCCTCACCGCCGGTCCGCAGGCTGTGCTCCGCGCCACCACCGGCGAGGTGCTGGCGCAGAACAATCCCCGCCTCGGGACCGCGCTCGGAGGCACGTCGGCAGCCGTCGTCAACCTGCACTACGCCCGGATGGGACCGGGAACAGCTTTCGCGAAGGTGGTCTACTTCTTCCTCGCAATGGCGACCGCCTCGGTGATCCTGACGGGCAACATCCTCTGGGTGCTCGTGCGGAGGCCCAAGGACCCGCGTGCCACACCGAGGCTCCACCGGTTCCTCGCGCGGCTGACCGTCGGCGTGGGCTGCGGGCTCGTGGCCGCCATCCCCGTCCTCTTCCTCACGACGCGCGCCCTGCCACTCGACCACCCGAGCCTGACCGCGTGGGAGAACGCGGCGCTCTTTGGCGTCTGGGCCGTGCTCGCCGCCTCGGCGTTCGCGGGCCCGTCCGCCGTGTGGGCCGCCCGGTGGCAGCTTGCCTTCGCGGCAGTGCTCAGCCTCCTCGTTCCCATCGCCAACGGCGCGATGACCGGCGCGTGGCCGTGGGTGAGCGCCGCCTCGGGGTGGGCGTACGTTCTCACCGTGGACCTCGGCTTCGTCCTCATGGCAATGGCCCTCGCCTGGATCGCCTCGCGGCTCCGGCCTGCGGCTGACGCGCCCCTCCTATCGGGAGACGGCGCCACGACGACGACCCCGGTGGCCCGCCCCAGCCTTCGCCCCACCTCGTCCTGACCCCCTGCCTGCCATGCCCCCGGCCCGTTCCCTTCTCCTCATCGCCCTCGCGCTGATCGTTTCCGCCTGCGGCGGAGGTGAGACCGTCACCATTCTTCCGGCGGGGAACGAGATGCGGTACCAGCAGACCGAGTTCACCGTCGGCGCAGGCGAGGAGGTGACGATCATCTTCCAGAACACCGCCACCAGCCCGGCCATGCAGCACAACGTCGTCGTGCTCACCACCGATGACCAGGCCGCCGTGGACCGTGTGGGGGTCGCGGCGATCTCAGCGGCCGAGACAGACTACGTCCCGGCCGATCCTGCCGTCCTCGCGCACACGCCGATGTCGGCCCCCGGTGAGACCGTGGAGGTCACCTTCACGGCGCCGAGCGAGCCCGGGCGCTATCGCTACCTCTGCACGTTCCCCGGCCACTACACGGCCATGCAGGGCGTCATGATCGTCGCCTGACGGCTGGCCCTCGAACCGCCTCGGTACCGAGGCGGGGAAGACGAAGATGGGGCGAAGCCCTTGCGTGGACCGAAGGGCCTCCGCGAGGCGGGAACCCCGGAGAGTATTGGGCATCCGGTATCTGGATCGAGTCTAGATAAGCTCTACGACACTATCGGATGACGCGTGAGCACGTCCGCCAGAGCGCCATCGACTCGATGTGCCCACGGGTGGCTTCGGCCGTCCCTCATGTCTCCACCACCGGGTCTCTCACCCTTCTCTACCCTCACGCGTCTCGCCGCCCTCGCGCTGACGCTTCTCCTCAGCGCGCCCCTCGCGCTTGCCCAGACCGGCTCCATCGTCGGCACGGTCACGAACGCAGACGGTGAGGCGCTTCCGGGCGCCAACGTCCGCGTGGACGGCACCACCCTCGGCGACGCTACCAACATCGACGGTGATTTTCTCATCTCGTCCGTCCCCTCCGGTCCGCAAACCGTCATTGTGACGCTTCTGGGCTACACCCGCGTGGAGCGCGAGGTGGAGGTGCCACGCGCCGGAGAGGTCCGCCTCGATGTCACCCTTACCGTGGACGCCCTCCGTCTGAGCGAGGTCGCCGTCACAGCGAGCCGCCGCGAAGAGGACCTCTCGCAGGTCCCGCGTGCGATCGATGTGGTCCCACGTGAAACCGTCGATTTGTACACCCAGCAGACCTCCGACCTCTCGGCAACGCTCGGAAGGATCGTCCCCAACTTCACGTCTCCCTCTGTTGGAAACGACGTGTTCCTGGCGACGCTTCGCGGCCGCGCCCCGCTCTACCTCGTGGACGGTGTCCCGCTCCAGTCCAACGAAGGACTGCGAGGCGCTGTGCTGGGCAACTTGGACCCCTTCATGCTGGAGCGGATCGAAGTGCTCTACGGAGCCTCGACGGCCTACGGCGGCGGCGCCCCGGGCGGCGTGATCCAGTTCTTTACCAAGGACGCGAGCGAAGAGCCCCTGGATGTTGACGTGCAGCTGTACGCTCGTAACTACCTCGTGGGAGACACCTTCCTGGATGGTGACGCGCTCGACTTCAGAACAGCAGCCAACGTCTCCGGCACACAGGGGAACTTCCAGTACCTCTTCAACGGAACCCTGGAGACCACCAACGGAGCGTTCCGTCCTGACGGTGAGCGCATCGCGCCCATCGGAACGAGCGACTATGACGACTACTCCCTCTTCGGAAAGCTCAGGTACGAGATCGGATCCTCTCAAGCGTTCCAGGTCACAGCCAGCCGGTCGTACCGGGAGCCGAACAACTCGTTCTTTGGCGTTCAGGTTCTCGATGAGGACATCCTGACCGACCCAGACCGCTCGGCTGGAGTCGCGCTTCCAGTTGAGACCGCGTTTACCTACGACAACCCCGTGAGTCAGACCTACTACTCGTTCAACGGGCAGTACGAAAACACGGCGCTCGTGGGTGGCTCCCTCCGCATCCAGGGCTACTACTTCGACACCAACTTCCAGCAAGAGGGTGCGGATATTCGATCCCTCCTCATGCGCAACGGAGGCAGGTTCCCAGACGAGTGGCCGGGCATCTGGCAGACCAGTTCGGACGCGAAC
>JBCCPW010000066.1:0-11282 GCA_039024735.1 Bacteroidota bacterium | reverse complement strand
GTGAAGGAGCCCGCCGCGAGGTCATTCGCGCGGTAGATCGCGACGGCGGCGAACGGATCGAACAGCGCGGTCGCGTTGGACGAGAACCGCGCGACGCGGAGCCCTGCCCGAACGGTGAGATCGCCCTGCTCCCAGGTGCCCTCAGCGAACCCAGCGGCCACCATTGGGCGCCAAGGCGCCGTGGTGACAGTACCCGCCTCGGTGGCGTCGTAGAACGACTCGATGGGGGTGCCCTCCGCCTCATTGAGGCCGAGGAAGTCATAACCGTACCCGGAGACCCGAGGCGCCATGACCTCATAGGGGAGGTCTGCGTAGGCCGTGATGCCCGCGTCCGGGCGCCCGTCGCCGTCCGTGTCCACGACCGGCGTCTCGACGAATTCGTCCGCGACGAACGGCGCGAGACTTGCCGCTGCCACCGACACGCCTCGGAGCGTCTGCCGCTCGATATCCACGCCGACGTTCACGTCCACTGCACCGAGGCGACGCTCGAACGACGCCAGAAGCCGACGCACCGAGGCGGTCTCCCGAGCGTAGGCGATCGACGAGGTGCCGGGGGCGGCGAACAGACCGTACAACGTGGCAGGCTGGAGCTGCCCGTCGCGGAACCTCGGCTCGTATGTCTTATCATCCCGAGTCATGAGGTACCCTGCAGCGGTGGCGTTGGCCGGGTCGTCGAGGTCTCCGTAGCGGAGCACGTCCTCAATCTGGTCTGAGAAGCGACTGTCAAATCGCACGAACGCCTCGCGCTCGCTGCTGACGGCGAGGCGCAGTGTCCCGCGTGCGAGGTCCGCTTCCGCCTCGGCGGCGATGCGCCACGCCTCGTCGCGCGTCGCGGGGAGAGCCTCGGGCGACGCGAACGCGAACGCCGTCAGGAACTCGCGCCCGGTCTCGCGGACGCCCTGCCCGCTGAGTCGGAAGCGGAGGGCGTCCACTGGGGTCACCTCCAGCGCGAGGTGGCCGTGGAGCCGCTCGCCCTCGGACGCGGGCGCGGCCGTCTGGAGGGGAACCTCTGCGGCCCGAACGGCGAGCGACGGAATCGGGAAGAGACTGACGATGGCATCGGGATCCGTGAAACCGAAACGAGCCGCGAGGGCTTCCCGGGTCGCCTCGGTCTGCTCCGGTGGCAGCGGGACGTAGTAGAAATCGTCGGAGGTGTATCGGGCGCGGACGGCGTTGAAGCCGGAGGCATCGGCGAGCGCACGGTCCACGCGGATGACCTGGGGCGCCTCGCGGAGTGCCGCCAACTCGTCGTCCGGGAGCACAGGCGCACCGTAGGCCCGGGGGTCAAGATCGTCGGCACGCTCCACCGCGCCCGCGCCGTAGACCCGGAACATGCCTGCCGAGGTGCCCAGCCCGAGCGTCGCGCGGCCATACCCGAAGGCATCCAGCCCGCCGGTTCCCTCCGCGCGGCCGAGGTCGCTGCGCGGGGCGTCGCGTGTGTCGATCTGCACGAAGGCGCCGAGCGCGCCACCGAGGCGGGGCGGCACGTAGCCCGTCGGCACGGCCAGACTGGCGAGTGCGGCTTGCGGGAGACCGTCGGTGCGGCTCGTGCGAAGGCCGTCGATCACCGGCTGGATGGATCCGGCGAAGCGGTAGTCAAGCGGAAGCAGGTCGGGATCGTCCCCAGACCCGAGGAGGAGACCACCGAGGGACTCGGCGGTCGAGGTGGGGAGCGTGTCGATCGCCTCGGTGCTGAGGGAATCCGCCTCGGGGGTGGACTGAGCAGAGACGGTGGCCGCAACACAAACAGCCGCGAGGAAGAAGACGAAGCGCACGGAAAGGAGCACGGAGAAGAGAACGCAAGCTATCCGCGACATCTGTATCCTTCCTGTCCCCCTCCTCTCTCCTGCGAGAACCCCGAGCGCTCCCGCTGGTTGAGATCGTGCCCCGGCGTTTGCCGGGCGATTGCTTCATGTCTCCCTGACGGTCTTTCCCACCCTATGCCCGACTACGCCACGCCTGAGGTTCTCGTCTCCACCGATTGGGTGTCGCGCCACCTCGCCGACACCGAGAACATCCGGCTCATCGAATCCAACGAGGATCTCCTTCTCTACGCCACCGGGCACTTGCACAACGCCGTCCACGTGGACTGGACGACGGACCTCCAGGACCCGGACGAGCGCGACACGATCTCATCGCGCCAGTTCGAGCGGCTGTGCTCCCGCCTCGGTATCCGCGAGGACACGACGCTCGTCTTCTACGGCGACAAGTCCAACTGGTGGGCCTGCTATGCCTTCTGGACGTTCACGCTCCTCGGCCATCGGCACTGCAAGATCATGGACGGCGGGCGCGCGAAGTGGATTGCCGAAGGGCGTCTGCTCACCACGGACGTGCCCACGTTCGGAAGCACAGACTACGACGCCGCGCCGCCTGCACCCGGCATCCGAGCCTTTCGCGATGACGTGATGCAGCACATGAACGCGGGCGGTCAGTTGGTGGATGTGCGGAGCCCGCAGGAGTTCATCGGGGAGGTGACGCACATGCCGGGATACCCGAACGAGGGCGCTCTCCGCGGCGGGCATATCCCCGGTGCTCGCAACGTGCCGTGGAGCCGCGCGACGAACGAGGACGGCACCTTCAAGGACCGCGAAACCCTGGAGGCAATCTACCTCGCCGAGCAAGGCCTCGCGCCCGAGGCGGAGACTGTCGCGTACTGCCGCATCGGCGAGCGCTCCAGCCACACGTGGTTCGTGCTCACCCACCTGCTCGGCTTCAAGAACGTCCGCAACTACGACGGCTCGTGGACGGAGTGGGGCAACCTCGTCGGTGCCCCCATTGAGAAGGGCGAACCGGACCAGAAGTAGGCGCAAGGATCCCGACCCGGTGCTGTACCTTTGGCGGCACGTCTGCCCGCCTCGGGATGCGCGCTGGTTGTCTTGTTCTGCTGCTGGTCATTGCGTCCGTCGCGGAGGCGCAGGACATCCTCGTGACCACCACGGCCGACGAGTTCGGCGAGACCCCCTCCGCCTGTTCTCTCCGCGAAGCCATCGAGGCGGCCAACCGAGGCGGAGACTTCGGCGGGTGCGCGTGGCCTGGCCCCGCGCCGACGATCCGCCTCGGTGCGGAGACGTACGTCCTCACGCGTGAGGGCGCCCGCGAGGACAGCAACGCGACCGGCGACCTGGATGTGCGCGTCCCGCTTCGGGTCGAAGGCTCTGACTTCAATGTGACGGTCCTGACAGTGAGTGTCACGGATCGCGTTCTGCACGTACACGATGCGAATGTTGAACTCGCCCATCTCCGCATACAGAGAACGGCCGCGCTCCTGATGGGGACGGCCCTGCCCTCCCCGACGGCGAGCACGGCGGAGGCCTCCTCGCGCTAGGATCCAATCTCGTGCTCCGGTCCTGCGCTATTGTCGGCAACCACGCGGGCCGGGGAGCGACAGGCCCTCAAACAGGCGGTGATGGGGGCCGCGGAGGTAACGGAGGCGGGCTTCACATATCGGGGGGATCTGTCACCGTTGAGACCTCTCGTCTTCTCGACAACCGAGCGGGAACCGGAGGGAACAGTGGAGACGAAAGTGGAGACGGAGGAATCGGGGGAGACGGCGGAGCTCTTTGGGCTCCAAACGCAACCGTGGAAATCACGGACTCTAGGATTGAGGGGAACCGCGCTGGATCTGGAGGAGACGGAGGGGACAACGGAGATGGAAGTGGCGGGCATGCAGGGCACGGAGGAGCACTCTACGTTCGAAGCCTCTTGCTCAAGCAAACGGAGGTAGTCAACAACTCCAGTGGCTCCGGAGGCACCGACTCCCCGACCATCGAGCGATTCACTTCCGGTGGGGATGGAGGCAACGGGGGCGCCATCTACCTAAGCGGCGGCGAACTACACGTCTACGATGCCTTCTTCCAGAGCAACAGAACTGGCCGTGGCGCCTCCGCATTCGGCAGCGGTGGGAACGGAGGGAACGGTGGGGCCATCCGAGCCAATGGCAGCACCATTGAGATCGTCCGCACAACCTTTCAGGAAAACGCTTCCGGCTCTGGTGCGTCTTCCTTCGTGTCCGGGAATGGAGGTAGAGGTGGTGCGCTCTGGCTCAGTGGGGGAACGACCCGGCTCACGCGCGTCAGACTCCTCTCCAATCAAACCGGCAGCGGCGGTGAAGGCGGCTTCGATGACAATACGGGAGGAGATGGCGGAGACGGAGCGTGGATCGGCACGAGATCACTGCATGTCAATGAGAGCACGTTCTCCAACAACCGGACAGGAGACGGCCGTGGCCCTGGAGACCTCAATGGAGGAAACGGAGGCACTGGAGGGGGGCTCTTCTTCTCCGGCACGTCTCTCCACGTTGTTGCTTCCACCTTCTCCGATAACCTGACGGGGAACGGCGGCAACACCAACGACATCATGGGGACCGGAGGCGAGGGCGGAAGCGGAGGTGGCCTCTACGCCTCTGGGACCGTGACCTCTGGGCGGATCGAGTCCAGCACCTTCAGCAGGAACACGACTGGATCCGGCGGTGACGGCGGCGGCCCGCCTGCGGAAGACGGGCAATCGGGACATGGGGGCGCGCTCTTTCTCGGCAGTTCCCTGCTCATCCGTTCGTCCACCATTGTCGGCAACCACGTAAGCGAGAGAGCTAGCGGCGTCCCGACCCTGGCATCTGGGGGTGGACTCCACACTGCAACGACTGCTCGTCTGAACAGCACCCTCATCGTGGGCAACACCAACGGTCCAGACGCTGACGATTGCTCCACAGGGATACTCGGGCAGTACCTCCTCACCTCCACGGGTACCGGCTGCACGACCGATGCTCCGGGCACCAGATTCGTCGTCCCCGAGGACCTTTTTACCATCGTGCTTGACCCCCTACGGGACAACGGCGGACCGACGCTCACCCACGCCCTCCTCCCTGGCAGTCCCGCCATCGACTCGGGTACCTGCGCGCTGGGCACTACGGATCAGCGCGGCCTCCCGCGCCCCGTGGATGTCATTGGCACTCCGAATGCCACGAACGGCTGCGACATCGGCGCAGTGGAGAGCCAAACCGGAACTGTCATCCCGGACACCGAGCCAGACCCCGCGCCACCGATGGGCCTCGCGCTCACCGTCGCGCCCAACCCGGCGCAAGGCCCCGCCTCGGTGACGCTGCGGACCGAGGCGGATGCTCTCGTGACCGTCGAGGTGCTGGACGTACGCGGCCGACGCCTCCGAGTGCTCCACCGAGGGGCGGCTCCGTCCGGCGGGGATCTTGTGCTGTCTGCGGGCGGACTTCCCGTGGGCGTCTACCTCATCCGCGCCACCACCGAGGCGGGGGCGGTCACCACCCGGCTGACCGTCGTGCGATGACGGCGCGGCGCGTCGGTAGCTTCGCGGCATGACCGACCGCCTCCGCGAGATCATCGCCGAGTTCGAGGGCGTCCCGGACGAGTTCCGCCTGGAGATGCTACTCGAACGCGCCCGCGCCTTCCCGCCGCTCCCCGAGCGCTACCGGACGCTTCGCGAGAAGGGCCTCGGGCGCGTCCACGAGTGCATGGCGGAGGTCTACTTCTTCCCCGAGGTCGAGAGCGGGGCCGTCCGGATCCACGCCGACATCCCCGGCGAGGCCCCCACCCAACGCGCTCTCGTGGGCATCCTGATGGACGCCTACAACGGCGCCCCGGCGGAGGCCGTCGCGGCCATCCCGCCCGACCTGCTGAACCGCCTCGGGATCGCCCGGATGCTCGGGATGCAGCGGCAGCAGGGCTTCGCGGGCGTGATCGCCGCCCTCCAGCACGGCGTCGCCGAGGCCGCCCGATGACCTCTCTCCCATCGCGAGACGCCACGGCGCACCCCACGGCCTCCCGCCTCGGTACCGAGGCGGGGACAACGAGGACTCTGCTCTCGGCGCTTCTCCTCGCGCTCGTGGCGCTCCTCGCGGCGTGCGGGAGCCCCCGCCCGCTGGAGACCGACGAGCAGGCCGCCGAGCGGCGGCAGATGGAGGCGGAGATCGCCCGGCCCACCTCGGCGCTCCACTACCGCGACTGGGAGACGGCGGACGACCTCGCGGCTGCGCTCCGCTATTCGCCCAGCGCGCCGCCCCTCCTCTCGGCGCATCGCGGCGGCCCGACGCCCGGCTTGCCCGAGAACTCGCTGGAGGCGTTCGAGAACGCGCTCAACTTCGCGCCCGCGCTCATCGAGATGGACGTGCGGCAGACAGCGGACGGCGTCCTCGTGTTGATGCACGACGAGACGCTGGACCGGACCACGACCGGCACGGGCGCCATCGCGGAGACCACCTTTCGCGAGGTCCGGCAACTCCGCCTCGTGAGCGACACTGGCACCATCACGAGCTACCGCGTACCGACGCTCGCCGAGGCGCTCGCCTGGGCCGAGGGCCGCGCCGTGCTGATGCTGGACGTGAAGCGTGGCGTCCCACTCGCGGCCGTGACGGAGGAGGTCCGCGCGATGGGCGGCGCCGACCAATCAGCGATCATCGTCTACACGATGGAGGACGCGATGGAGGCGACCCGCCTCGCGCCCGAGATGGTGCTCTCGGTCACCACCCGAACGCCCGAGGAGGCCCGCGAGGTTCTCGCCTCGGGCCTCGACCCCGACCGGCTGATCGCGTTCGCGGGTGTCGGCTCCGCAGATCCAGAGGTCATCCGTCTGATGCACGAGGCGGGCATCCGCGTGCAGGTCGGCACGTTCGGCGAGACGGACCGCGCGGCCGAGGCGCCCGGCGGCTGGACCGCCTACCATCCGTTCCTGGACGCGGGCGTGGATGTCCTCGCGACGGACAACGTGCCGGCCGCCGCGCTCGCCCTTCAGCCCCGCCGCTGACCGGCCGCCTCGGTGGTAACGCGGGAGCACCGAGGCGGACCCGACTCCCACCGAGGCGGGATCACTCGTTGAGCCGACGCCGGAGGTCCTCCTGCACGCGGCGCGCCTCCACGTCCTCCAGAATCGCGATCCGCTCTTCGGCGAGCGGGAGGTAGACGGCGTCCTCGGGTCCCGCCCGGTCCACAAACTCGCGGTAGGCGACCAGGGCCTCGCGGTACTGCCCGGCCTGCTGGAGCAGCACGCCTCGGTTGAGCGCGATGGTGGCGCGCTCCGGCGCCAGCGCCTCCGCGAGTGCGATGTGCCGCAACGCCTCGGTGTCGCGGAGCGAATGGCTGTAGACCTGCGCCGTCTGCTCCGCGAGGTCGGCCATCGCTTCCCGGCCGAGGGCATCGGCGGCACGGGCCAGGAGATCGAGCGCGAGGTCCGTCACGTTCTCGGCGTGCGCCGCGAAGCCTGCCACGCGGAGCGTGGTCGCGTCGGTGCTGTCTCGCGCGAGGGCAAGCTGGAGGGTTTCCAGCGCCTCGGCAGGCGTGCCCGCGTAAAACTGCGCGACGCCGAGGTCGCGGAGCCGCGTGGCGGTCGAGTCGGAAAAGCGCAGCGCGTTCCGGTACGCCTCCACGGCCGGAGGCGAGGCGCCGCGTCGCATGAGGTCGGCGCCGCGCAGCCGCCACAGCTCCGGCGAGCGCGGAAGCGCGGCGAGAGCCCCACCGAGGTGGTCGGCCAGAGACGAGTCGGCGTCCAGCGCGCGGGCGAGGGCGAGCGCCGTGGCCTCGTCGCGTGGGAACTGCGCGAATGCGCGCCGGAGCACGGCGACGCCCTCGGCGGTGGAGTCCGCTCCCACGAGCGCACGGCCGAGCGCCCCGAGGTGCATCGGGTTCAGGGAGTCCCTCGCCACCAACTCGCGGTACAACGGGATCGCCTCGCGCGAGCTTCTCCTCGCGACGAGCGGCGCAAGCAGCGCTGTGGCTGCCCCCGTCGTGTCGGTGCGATGGGCGAGGGCGAAGGCCCGCTCGGCCCGGCGGAGGTCGCCGAGCGCCTGAAGGCTTCGCCCGAGCAGCCGCTGGGCCAGCGCGTCGGTGGTGTCCGCCTCGGTGAGCCGCTCGACCGCGACGTGCGGCCGACCGAGATCCAGCGCGAGACGTGCCGCGAGGCGGTCTGCCTCGGCACCGAGGCGGGAGGACTCGGTCAAGAGCGCGAGAGCCGCCTCGGTGTCGCCGTCGAGCGCGAGGGCGCGGGCTCGGTCGAGAGGGGTCGGGTCTGGAGGCGTCTGGGCGGCGGCAGCAGTCGCGAGTGCGACCGCGAGTGCGACCGCGAGTGCGACCGCGAGTGCGACCGCGAGTGCGACCGCGAGTGCGAGGCATCGGAGCATGGCATCAAGGTACATACGATCCGAATCGTACGACTATCCTCCGACCCAGTTCTCCAGCCACTCCCGGAGGCCGTCGCGGTCGCCCGGCACGAGCGGGATCGCCCCGACGCCCACGGCCTCGTGCGACGTCCACAACCGACTCTCTCTGAACGCGAGAGCGAACGCATCGGGGAACAGAGCCGCCGCCCGCTCCACGAGCCGCTGCCCGCTCGCGTCCACGATGGCATCGCGGTAGCGATGGAGATCGCCGAGCGCATCCTCCGGTGGCCCCGCCGCGCCGTGCCGCCGGAGGTACCCCGGACTCTCGTCGCGACGGTACTTGGCGTCTAGCACGGCCCGCCTCGGGGCTGCACCGGGGCGCTTGAGCGTCAGAAACAAGTCGGGACGCTGGGCCAGCAAGGCCGGTGCCCTGCCGAAGCGCGGCTCGTACGCGACCTTGATCTCCCCCCTCGGTCCCGACACTCGAACCACCGACGCACGGCCCCGACGCACCCGGACCCGCGCCCCGAGGGTGTCCGCGCCGAACACCGAGGCGGGTCTCTCTGCCCCCACCGCTCGCGCGGCTTCCTGCGCGACGGCCAGCGCCACCCACGTCTCGTACAGGCGGGCCGCCCCGAGCCACGCGGCCTCGATCTCGCCTTCCGCCACGCCGAGCCCCGCATCGAGCAGCCGGAGGGCATCGAAGGCGTTCCGGTACGCCGGGCGCCGCCGGAGCACGAGGGGAGCACGATGTACCAGACGTGCTTCCGCCGATCCAGCGAGCCACTCTGCACGCATGGCGTGCTCCAACCGCTTGGACATGCTCAGAAGATCCGCGTGGAGCGCACGGCGACGCGGACGTTGGGCATGTGCATGCTCCCGTTCTTCCTTCACCATCGTCCCGAGGCGGCGGTTCGCCCGTTCGATCCGCTGGAAAATCCATCGGTGCGCCTCCACCTCGACACCGAGGCGGAGCACATGAATCGGCACGTGCTCCCGGACTCGTGCTCCCGCTATACCGCGCCACTCTCCACGGCCACGTCCCCGCCGGATGGTCGCCAGGCTCGATGCGTCTCCCCGCAACCGTGAGGCCGGTCGCATCTCCAGGGTTCGTCCCAGCGAGACCTCTGGCCGCCTCGCGATGGCCTCCAGCGCAGGCTCCAACCGCGCGAGGGCCTCTCGGAGCAGCGCGACCCACGCCGGGCGGGACGGCTGGATCGCTGGCACCACCGCCTCGGTGGCGGCACCCCAGGCGGCGAGCGCTACCCCCGCCCACGCATCCTCGACCTCCGCCCGCATCGCGGCGACCGCGTCCGGAGACAGCTTGGTCGGCCGGATGGGCCACACGACCTCCACCTCGGGGCGTCCGCCGACCTGCACTGTGAACCGGCTCCACCCGGCGGCATCGCGCACGAGGATCCGTCCGTGCATCACCCGCCCGCCATCCGCCTGCACGAGCCCCGCCATCTGCGACGGGTCGCGATGGATGACTGAGACCGGGTCTCCGTCCCTCGACTGGACGAGAAGCGTCAGCGTGGCCTCTTCCGGAATCGCGAGCCCAAGCGTCACGTCGGGATCAGCCGTGGTGTCGCCCGCCGCCGTCTGCACTCGCGCGGCCCCGCGGAACGTCCGGACCCGACCGCCTGCCTCCACGCGGAGCCCAGGCCCCGCCCACGACACGCGGACGCGCGGGGTCTCAATGGTGAGGAGGTCGGCCACGGCGGATGCTACGACCGGCGCTGCTCCGATGCCCCCGCCTCGGTACCGAGGCGGGGAGAACGAGCCCACTGACGATGCCCCCGCCGTTTCTATCGCGAGAGATACAGATTCCGCATCTCGTACGGCTTCGCGATCTGCTCCGCCGTGATGTCGTCCACGAACGCGATAGCCTCGCCGGTGGACTTCATCTCGGGACCGAGTTCCTTGCTCACCTCCGGGAACTTGTCCCACGAGAACACGGGCTCCTTCACCGCGAAGCCCGTCAGCGACGACTCCAGCGCGCCCGCCTCGCGGAAGCTCTCCAGGGACTCGCCCAGCATCAGCTTCGCGCCGATGGTCGCCACAGGCACGCCGGTCGCCTTCGCGACGAACGGGACCGTGCGGCTCGCGCGCGGGTTCGCCTCAATGACGTACACCGTCTCCTTCCCGTCGCGCGTCTGCACCGCCAACTGCGTGTTCATCAGCCCGATGACGCCCAGTTCGGTTGCAATGTCCATCACGTACTGGCGGATGGTGCGGATGGCCTCGTCGGAGAGATCATAGGGCGGGAGGACAGCCGTGGAATCTCCGCTGTGGACGCCCGCGGGCTCGATGTGCTGCATGATCCCCGCGATGTGGACCTCGCGCCCATCGGAGAGGCAATCCACGTCGACCTCGACGGCGTTGTCGAGGAAGAGGTCGAGCAGGATCTCGTTGCGCGGGAACAGCTTGAGGATGCTCGCGACGTACTCCGCCACCTCATCCTTGTTGATCGCGATGCGCATGCCCTGCCCACCGAGAACGTAGCTCGGCCGGATCAGAATCGGGTAGCCGATGCCCTCGGCCACCTCGACGGCCTCCTCCACTGTCCGCGCCATGCCGTAGGGCGGGAAGGGGATTTCGAGCCGCTTGAGCACGTCGGAGAACTTGCCCCGGTCCTCGGCGAGGTCCATGTTCTCGAAGGGCGTCCCGAAGATGGGAAGCCCTCGCGCCACGAACTCCCGCGCCAGCTTGAGCGCCGTCTGTCCGCCGAGTTGGAGGATCACGCCGTCCGGGTCTTCGTGGTCCAGGATGTCGGCCACGCGCTCCCAGAAGATCGGCTCGAAGTAGAGCTTGTCGGCCACGTCGAAGTCGGTAGAGACCGTCTCCGGGTTGCAGTTGATCATGATGGCCTCGTAGCCCATCGCCTTGGCCGCCAGCACGCCGTGGACGCACGAGTAGTCGAACTCGATGCCCTGGCCGATGCGGTTCGGGCCGGAGCCGAGGATGACCACCTTCTTCCGGTCGGAGACCTCGCTCTCGTTCTCGCCCTGGTCGTAGGTGGAGTAGAAGTAGGGCGTCTCGGCGGGGAACTCGCCTGCGCAGGTGTCCACCACGCGAAACGTGGGCGCGAGGCCGAGACCGAGGCGGCGCTCGCGGACCTCCGCCTCGGTGACCTCCTCATCGGCGAGCAGGAACGCCATCT